>JAYTVY010000681.1:0-5711 GCA_043743755.1 Bryobacterales bacterium
GACGACTACAGACTGGACAATCCCTATCCCACCGGGCAGGGCGGCGCCAACGTGCCTGGCTTTAATGCGCTCACGCTGGGAAGGGCGCAACTGTTCAACCTGGGTGCGACCAAGACATTCGGCGCTACCGCCGTGAATGAATTGCGCATCAGCTACATTCGCAGCGCGGCGGATGTTGGACGTCCTTCAGGAGGGCGCGGCCCTTCGCTGGCGTCGCAGGGGTTCGTTACAGGCGCCGGAACGCCGGGCATCGTCGTGCTGGCGCCACAGCTGGAAGGCGTCGAGAATATCAACTTCAGCGGCTTTACTTTCGGCACAACCATCACCGGCCTCAAACAGGCCAACAATACTTACGCACTCAACGATGTTTTCTCCAAGGTTCTTGGGACGCATACAATCAAAACCGGCTTCGAACTCAGCATCGAGCAAGTGAATGTGAATCCCAACCCAACGTTCAACGGCTCTTTTGCTTTTTACGGTTCGGAGACCGGTTCCGACTTTGCCGACTTTCTCATTGGCGTTGCCAGTAACTACAATCAAGCGGACGCTCGCGCTTATTATGCGCGCCATAAATACGCCTCGGCGTTCTTGCAAGATAGCTGGAAGGCCGCCCCCACGCTTTCATTGAATGCCGGTGTGCGATGGGACCGGATGGAATATTGGTCCGAGAAGTACAACCAAATTCCGACTTTGTCTCTCGGCGCACAATCGAAAATCTATCCCACCGCTCCCGCAGGCCTGCTGTTCCCCGGCGACCCTGGAATCCCCAGCACGCTGGCTCCGTCGCGCAATCGCTTTGCTCCGCGTTTAGGATTGGTCTATGCGCCGTCTCAGAGCGATGGCCTGCTGGGTAAAATCATCGGCGGACCGGGCAAGACCAGCATCCGCGCCGGCTTCGGCTTGTTTTATTCGGTGATTCAAGGCAACACGGTGGCTTTCATCGAACCGCAGCCGCCCTTTGGCCAGAGTTACACCAGCCCCGGACCGCCGCTGTTTGCTACGCCGTTCATCACCGCGGCCAACGGCGCATTCCAAGGCCAGCCGTTCCCCATCCAGTTTCCGCGGCTCAACTACGCGTCGCAGAGGCGGCCTGACGCCAGCGTCGATTTCTCTCCGTTCATCCCCATCAACGGGCTGACCACAATCAATCCTCACAACACGTTTCCCTCTAACGAGAATTACTTCCTTTCGATCGAGCGCGAGCTAGCCCGCGATACGTTGTTCAGCCTCAGTTATGTTGGCTCCCAGGCGCATCATTTGCTGGTTGTCTACTCGGTGAACTCCGGCAACCCGGCCGTGTGCCTCGCGCTCAGCCAGCCGAGCGCAGTGGCGCCCGGCACCCCCACCTGTGGGCCCTTTGGCGAAGGCACCGCGTACATCACCGCCAGTGGAAAGCAGATCAATGGAACGCGGGGGCCGTTTGGCTCCAGCTATGGTAACGACGACTATACCGCCAGCATCGGCAACTCCAACTACAATTCGCTGCAAACAACGCTTCGTCATTCCGGCTCGCGCGTCGCTTTTCTGCTCAGCTACACGTTCAGTAAATCCATCGATCAATCCTCCGGACTCTCCGATGCGATAAACCCCTTTAACTTCAGGCAGACCCGCGCGCTCTCCGCTTTTGACCTGACTCACAACTTTGTGGCCAGCTACCAGGTTCAACTCCCGAGACACTGGTCGGTATCCGGAATCACGCGAGTCAGTTCCGGCTTTCCGGTGACAATTTCCAGCGATGGCGACCGTTCGCTGACGGGCAGCCAGCCCAACGGCGTCAACAATCACAGCTTGGATCTGCCGGACTACACGCCCGGCAACTTGAACCTCAATCACGGTCAGCCGTATTTCAATACCAGCTTGTTTACTCCCAACGCTCTGGGTACGCCTGGCAATGCGTCCCGCCGCTCCTTCCATGGGCCTGGAATGTTCAACTCCGATATCGCGCTGTTGCGGTCCGTGCGGTTGTCGGAATCGAGGGCCCTGGAAATTCGCATCGAGTCGTTCAATACCTTTAATCACGCCCAGTTCTTTGGCCCGTCCGCCGTCAACGGAAATAGCGATAGCGATCTGTTTGGGCACGTTGTCAAAGCCACCGCCCCGCGCCTGGTGCAAGCCGCGCTTAAGTTCACGTTCTGAGGTAGGCAAAGGAACGTCTGCCAACCCATTCGAGGTATGATTGCTTCCAATGCCCAAGATAACTGCTCTTGCCTTCTGTCTTTTCTTAACGGCCGCAGCCCACGCTCAAGCCCCTGAACCAGCTCCCAGCCCGTCGCTCAAATCCACGGGTCGCCTGCTTGAGTTGCGCACCTACTACGCAATGCCCGGAAAACTGGAGTACATCCACAAGCGCTTCCGCGACCACACCATGCGGATTTTCGCCAAACACGGCATGACGGTGGTAGGCTTCTGGGGTCCGGTCTACAAGAAGGACGGATCTGACGGCAGGCTGACCTACTTAATGTCGTTCAAGGATCGCGCCGAGCGCGACGCCAAGTGGAAGGAATTTGTCACCGATCCGGAATGGCAAAAAGTGTCCAAGGAATCCGAAGCCAACGGCAAACTCCTCGAGAAGATCGACAACGTCTTCCTTTACGACACCGATTACGCACCCGCCAGGTAGTCCGGGGATGGGGCGATGCGGTTCCGACTGACGATCATCCTCTTCATCGCCGCGACGTGCCGAGCTCAAAACACCAATCCATTGGCGGGCGATCCTCAGGCCGCCGAAACCGGCCGGTGGACGTTTCGAATTCTGTGCGCGCCGTGCCACGGGATCCACGCCGAGGGCGGCCGCGGACCCGATCTCACGCGCGGAGCCTGGTCGGTGGGCGATCAGGACAAGGATCTGTACAGCGCGATCGCCGCGGGCATACCAGGGTCGGAAATGCCGGCGTATGGAGACCGCCTGAACGCGGACTCCGTTTGGCGATTGGTTTCGTATGTTCGATCCGTGGCAGGGCATGACGCTGAAGCCGTCCAGGGTGATGCCGCCGCTGGCAAAAAGGCTTTCTGGGGCAAGGGCCGCTGCGGACAATGTCACAGAGTTGGCAGCCAGGGCAGCGGGATCGGTCCGGATCTGACGCGCGTGGGCCGCCAGCGCAGCCTCAAATACCTCAGGTCGTCGGTCTTGACGCCCGATGCCGAAATTACTCCGGGGTACGGCGCCATTCGAGTCGTCCTGAAGGATGGCCAGGTTATCTCGGGCGTTGAGAGAAGCATCGACAATTTCTCCGTCCAACTAATCGATCTCACTGGCAAGTACCACTCGTTCGTGCGGGAGGACGTAACTTCCATGGGACGCGAATCCAGGTCGCTGATGCCGTCTTACGCGAAGCTATTTACCCAGAGCGAAATGAACGATCTGCTTGCGTACCTGGTCAGCTTGCGAGGCCGCCCATGAAACTGCTGGTACTCGGTGTTCTTGCCGTCGCCAGCGTGTTGGCTCAGAACGATCCCGCTTCGTGGACGGCTTATGGAAACAACTCCCTGGGTTGGCGCTACAGCAAGCTAGATCAAATCAACACCGGAACCGTGTCGAAACTCGCCGCCCAATGGATGTACCAGACCAACGTGCCCGGGAAGAACGAAACCACTCCGCTGGTCTTCGATCGGCTGATGTTCGTCACGGGTCCAAACAATTTTGCCTGGGCCCTGGATGCACTTACCGGACGGTTGATCTGGTCTTACAAAAGCGCGCCACAGGGCGCATTGAATCTCTGCTGCGGCCCTGTAAACCGTGGTTTCGCGGTGAAGGGCAACCAGCTCTTCAAGGTGAACTTGGATAGCACGCTGCTTGCCATGGATGCGAAATCCGGCGCGGTTCTCTGGCAAATCGCCATGGAGGATTACAAGAAGGGCTACACGGCCACCGCCGCGCCTTTGATCGTGAAGAACATGGTTGTAAGCGGCATGGCGGGCGCGGAGTTCGGAACGCGCGGATTCATTGACGCCTACGACGCCGAGACCGGGAAGCGTGCGTGGCGCTTCTACACCGTGCCGGCCGAGGGAGAACCCGGCGGAGACACGTGGTCAGGCGATACGTGGAAGCGCGGCGGAGCGGCCACCTGGATCACGGGAACTTACGATCCGGATACGAATCTGATCTTTTGGGGCACCGGCAATCCCGGCCCGGACCTGAACGGCGACGTGCGCCCCGGCGACAATCTGTACTCGTGCAGCGTGGTGGCGCTCGACGCCGACACAGGAAAACTTAAGTGGCACTACCAATTCACACCTCATGATGTACACGATTGGGACGCCGTGTCGGATCCCATTCCAATAGACGTCACTCTGAATGGCCATCTCGTAAAAGCGCTCATTCAAGCCAACCGGAACGGATTCTTCTACATGCTGGATCGCACCAATGGCAAACTCCTGCAAGCCAAAGCGTACACGAAGGTGACCTGGGCCGATGGCATTGCACCAAACGGCCGACCCATCGCGATATCCGGGCAGGAGCCCACCGAAGAAGGCAATCGGACCTGTCCGGGCATGGGCGGAGGCCACAATTGGCAAGCCACCGCGTACAGCCCGCGGACGGGGCTATACTACTTCACCTCCAGCGAGCGTTGCATGCTTTTCTACAAGACCGACCAGCAGTTCGTCGAGGGGCAATGGTATCAGGCCAGCACGATAGGCAGAGGCGAACCGGGCGGTGGCCGCATTCTCGCGCTCGATCCCAAAACCGGCGGCATGGCATGGCACTTCGACACCGTCAGCCCGCCCAGCGGCGGTGTTCTGGCGACTGCCGGCGGCCTGGTGTTCGCCGGCGACGCGGAGGGCTACCTGATCGCGCTCGACGCAAAAACCGGCAAAGTCCTGTGGCGATTCCAAGCCGGCGGAACGATCATCGCGCCGCCCATCAGCTATGCTCTGGACGGCCGGCAGTACATCGCCGTCGCCGCCGGGCAAACCATGGTAACGTTCGCCCTTCCGAAATGAGAGCTCCAATGAAGACCCGGCTTTTGATTTCCGTTCTGATCGCGATGGGCGGTTTGTACGGACAGGTGTTTGACATCGTTCTCTCGAGCGGCCGCGTGATCGATCCCGAATCGGGCCTGGATGCGGTACGAAACATAGGGATTCGCGGAAGACGCATCGCAGCCATATCGGCTGCGCCACTTCGCGGCCGGACCGAAGTGGACGTCCACGGCCTGGTGGTATCGCCAGGCTTCATCGACCTTCACTCGCACGGCCAGGACGACGAGAACTATCGCTACAAGGCCCGCGACGGCGTCACCACGGCGCTGGAACTCGAGATTGGAGTTTCGCCGGTGCAAGAGTGGTATCAAAGCAGAGCAGGCAAGGCGCTGGTCAATTTCGGAGCGAGTTCCGGACATGTCCCGGCTAGGATGGCGGTGATGCACGATACCGGCGTGTTCCTGCCCCGCGACGAAGCCGCCCATCGCATCGCCACGGATGAAGAGACTCTTTCGATCGTCAACTCGGTCCGCCGCGGCTTGGATGACGGCGGCATCGGGATCGGATTCGGCATCGCCTATGTTCCCACCACACCGCGTCAGGAGATCTACCGCCTCTTTCAATTGGCCGCGGAAAGGCGCGTGCCGGCGTTCGTGCATATGCGTGGCGGTGTTCCCAATGAACCCAACAGCGGCGCCATTCCCGCGCTGCAAGAAGTGATCGCCGACGCCGCGATTACAGGCGCATCGTTGCACGTTGTTCACCTCACTAGCGTCGCGGGGCGGCTGACG
>JAYTVY010000682.1:0-3341 GCA_043743755.1 Bryobacterales bacterium
GCGTTCAACGCACTCAACCACCCGTTTTTTGCCGATCCCGGGAAGTACCTCATCAGCCCGCTGTTCGGCCAGTCGACGTCGATGCTCAACTTGATGCTCGGCACTGGCAGCCCCAGCAGCGGCTTGGCCCCCGTCTTCCAGGCCGGCGGCGCGAGATCGCTCCAGTTCGTGTTCCGCTTCAAATTCTAACCAGGTAAACCCGTGCCCATCGCCAGCATCAATCCCGCCACCGGCGAGACCCTTCGCACCTTCACTCCGCTCTCCGGCCCCGAACTGGAATCAAAGCTGGCCCGCGCGGCCGCCGCCTTCCGCTCCTGGCGCCGCACTTCCTTCTCTGGCCGCGCCGCGAACATGCTGCGCGCCGCCGCGCTCCTCGAATCGGAAAAGGAATCCCTCGCCGCGCTCATGACCGCCGAAATGGGCCGCCCCTTCCGAGCCGCGGTGGACGAGCCGGTGAAGTGCGCCTGGGCCTGCCGCTACTACGCTGAAAATGCCGCGAAGTTCCTGGCTACGGAAGAGGTGACCACCAATGCCACGCGTAGCTTCGTGCAGTTCCAGCCGCTCGGCCCAGTGCTCGCGGTAATGCCCTGGAATTTCCCTTACTGGCAGGTATTCCGCTTCGCCGCGCCTGCGTTGATGGCCGGCAACGTGGGCTTGCTCAAGCACGCCTCCAATGTCCCGCAATGTGCGCTCGCGATTGAAGACATCTTCCTCCGCGCCGGTTTTCCGGATGGCGTATTCCAGACCTTGTTGATAGAATCCGGCCGTGTCCCGCTGATCCTGGACGACCCGCGCGTGGTCGCCGCGACGCTAACCGGCAGCGAACCCGCCGGCGCGAAGGTAGCGCGGCAAGCCAGCGGGCACATCAAGAAGACCGTGCTCGAACTGGGCGGCAGCGATCCGTTTATCGTCATGCCTGGCGCCGATCTCGACTCCACCGCGCGCCTCGCCGTCAAAGCCCGCACCGTTAACGGCGGGCAATCCTGCATCGCGGCCAAGCGCTTCATCGTCCACGCAGCGGTGTACGACGATTTCACTCGCCTCTTTGTCGAGGCAATGCGCGCTCTCAAAGTGGGCGACCCCATGGACCCCGCCACCGACGTCGGCCCCATGGCCACGTCGCAAATCATTCACGATCTGGAAACCCAGGTTCGCCGCGCATCGGCCGCCGGCGCGCGCATCCTGACCGGCGGCCGGCGCATCAATCGCGAGGGCTGGTTCTTCGAGCCGACCATTCTCGAAGGCGTCCCGCGCGATTGTCCCGTGTATCGCGAAGAAATCTTTGGCCCCGTGGCGATGCTCTTCCGCGTCCCCGATATCGGCGAGGCCATCCGCGTCGCCAATGACACTTCGTTCGGCCTGGGCGCCAGCGCCTGGAGCGGCGATGCCGAAGAGCAGCGGCGGTTTATCGACGAACTCGAAGCGGGACAAGTTTTCATCAACGGCGTGGTGGCCTCCGACCCGCGCCTGCCCTTCGGTGGCATCAAGCATTCCGGCTACGGCCGCGAGCTGGGCAGCTTCGGCATCCGGGAATTCGTAAATGCAAAAACAGTCTGGATCAAGTAAACGCTTCTAAACCAGCCAGTGGATCATCGCCAGCGCCAGCAGTATTTGCCCGAGGCTGGCCACCACGCCGGTTACCAGCGCGGCGAATCCCGACTTCAGCAGAAATCGCACGCTCACCTCCAGCCCCATGGCCGCCATGGACAGCGTGAGCAGTACATTGCCCGCCTCGCTCAGCAGTGTGCTCAATTGCATCTGCCAGCCGCCCTGAAACGTCAGCGCGGGCAGAAGATGTAACGTGTTGATCACCGCCAGCACCAGGAATCCCCACACGAATCGCGGCAGCAGCGTTGCGTAACGCAGTCGCGCGCCTTTGCGCGGGACCACGAACGCCAGCACCACCAGGAACGGCGCCAGCAGCGTCACGCGCACCAGCTTCACCAGCGTGGCCAGCGCGCCGGATTGCGCGCCGTAAGCGAATCCGGTAGTGATGGCTTGCGGAACGGCATGCACCGTCACTCCCGCCCAGATCCCGAATGCGGCCGGAGTGACATGCAGCGCCGCTCCCAGCGGAGGCAGCGCGAACATTACCGCCAGCCCCAGAATATTGATCGTCGATACAGACAGCAACAGGTCATCATCGTCGGCGCCGATCACCGGAGCCGCCGCGATAATCGCGCTGGTGCCGCAGATCGCGGTTCCGCATCCCACCAGCATCGCGGTGTTGCGCGACAGCTTCACCATGCGTCCCGCCAGCACCGCCGCCACGCATCCGCATACGATGCTTGCAACGATCACGGCCAGCGCCGGCGCTCCCACATGCGCCACCTCCGCCAGATTAATGCTCGCGCCGGTCAGGATGATGGTGAGCGGAATCACGCGCTTCACAAGTCCCTTGCAAGCCTCAATCCAGGCCGCCGGAAGCGGCAGGCTGTTGCGGATGACGCCGCCGAGCACGATGGCCAGTATCGCCGCGCTGGCGGGCGGCCAGAGACGATGCAGTCCCCAGGCCGCGGCGGCTACGCACGATGCGGCCAGTAACCCCGCCAGACTCCAGCCCCGCTCAGCCTTGCGCGGAGCTTCGACAGCGGCTCGCGGCAGCTCGAGCCCTTCCATCGAATCGAGCGACGCGAATACGTCCGGACTCAGTTGCTTCAGGTCATAAGCGGGCAAACAGCCAGTGTAATGCTTATTCGGGGCGGCAAGCCACTTCGTGTTACGCTACGGTCAGGAACGACGAAGGATTTGTTCCCGCCTGTGCCCACCCAAAAATTATTCCTCATCTCGATTCTGCTCGGGCGGACCTTTGCCGCCCAATCGACAACCGAGCAGACCGCCATTCATGCCCTGGAACAGGCTGAGGCGAGACGTGAAAGCCGCCTGGCGGGCTATACCGTAACCGAGCACTACAAGGTTGTGAGTGCGCGGTTTGGGCAGTCTGCCGAAATGGTGGTGGAAACCGTTTATCGAAAAGATCAGGGCAAGACCTACAAAGTATTGTCGCGAACCGGATCGTCCACTCTTCAGTCGCGCGTGTTTGACCGTTTGCTCAAGGAAGAAAGCGACATGAGCCGCGGTGAAGCCCGCCGGCTCCTGTTAGTAAACGCAGCAAACTATGCAATGAAGTACGCGGGGGAGGAAGTTCGGGCGGGCAGAAAATGTCACGTGCTGGAACTGACGCCGCGCGCGAAGAGCCCCCACCTGTTGAAAGGTCGCGCTTGGATCGACCAGGAAGACGGATATCTGGTAAAGATAGAGGGCAAGCCCACCGCCAGTTCTTCCTTCCTGAGTGGCCGCCCGATGATCACGCGTGAATACAGCAAGGTCGGTGAATTCTG
>JAYTVY010000683.1:0-3601 GCA_043743755.1 Bryobacterales bacterium
CCTATCCAACAGCGCTTCCCGCGCCGGCATATCCCAGATCTCGTAGACGACTTCCTTATCTGCTTCGCGGATTTGCTCCGGGTCCGTCGTAGCGTCCTGAGCTTTCCACGAGGCGAGTAGTTCAAGCGTGGCGGTGTCGATCGTTCCTTTGGACGATGGCGGAATCGGCGGCACTGCACCTACTTCGTGGGGGGATGTCGTTTGGTGCTTCATCGCGTTCGTGCTCTCTGTTCAATCGCACCAACGATAGTTTACCTGAATTCCGCTCTGTCAGCCGAACGCCTGGGAGCCGGCCAAATGTCCGAGGTCACGCGGGGGGATGCACAGGGGGCGGGTTCAGCGGAGCGCTTTGAAAGCACTCTTGTGGGGGGGTATTGGACCCGAGTGTAACGGGACTTCGGAAGCCAGGCGGGGGGCTGGCTGCGGCCCAGGGGGGCCGCCGTACAAGGTATAATGCGGGGACTTATGGTGCGTAAACTTTTGTTGTTGGGCGTGGTGACTGGGTTTGTATTGGCGGCTCAGACCTTACCGGCGGGGGTTCAGAAATTGACCTCGGTGGAGGGGATTACGGAATACTCGTTTCCGAATGGCTTGCGGGTGCTCTTGTTCCCGGACGCATCCAAGCCCAAGCTCACGGTGAACATCACCTACCTGGTGGGCTCGCGGCATGAAGGCTACGGGGAAACCGGCATGGCGCATCTGATGGAGCACATGCTCTTTCTCAGGACCAAGAGCGGGAAAGACGTCAAGAAAGAGCTCACCGATCATGGAGCGGCCTGGAACGGGACCACCTGGTACGACCGGACCAATTACTTCGAAACCGTAACCGCATCGGACGATAATCTGCGCTGGGCCATTAACCTGGAAGCCGAGCGAATGGGGAACATGCGCATCGAGAAGCCGCTGCTGGATACCGAGATGACGGTTGTCCGCAATGAATTCGAGATGGGTGAGAATTCTCCGATAAATTCGCTCTACCAGCGTACTCTGGAGGCGGCGTACACGTTCCACAATTACGGGAAGTCGACTATCGGCAACCGTTCCGATATCGAGAATGTGCCGATTGAACGGCTGGCGGCGTTTTACCAGAAATATTATCAGCCGGACAATGCGATTCTCACGATCGCGGGACAGTTCGACGGCTCGAAAGCCCTGGCGATGACGGCCGCGACGCTGGGCGCGATTCCCCGCCCGCAGCGCGCGCTGGAGAAAACGTACACGGTGGAACCGGTGCAAGATGGGGAGCGCATGGTGACGGTGAGGCGCGTGGGCGACCAGCAGGCGATCATCGTCGTTTATCACACCACCGCGGCAACGCATCCCGACACCGCCGCTCTGGAGGTTCTGGGCACGGTTCTGGGCGATACGCCATCGGGGCGGCTGCACAAGGCGTTGGTAGAGAACAATAAGGCGGTCAACACGGGAGCGGACCAGCAGGAATTGCACGATCCGGGCTTCTTCTTGGTGGACGTGGTGTTGAAGCAGGACCAGTCGCTCGAAAGCGCCCGCGAGATCACGATGAAAACGATTGAGGGCGTGATAAATGAACCCCCATCGAAGGAAGAAGTGGAGCGCGCCAAAACCAGGATCCTCAAGCAGATCGACTTGAATATGACCAACTCGGAACGAATTGGAGTGACGCTGAGCGAATATGCCGCGTCGGGCGACTGGCGGCTGCTGTATCTGCTGCGCGACCGGATCAAGGGCGTCACTCCGCAGGATGTGGCGCGCGTGGCCAAGGCGTATCTGAAGGATTCCAATCGAACGATGGGGATGTTCATCCCGACCAAGAATCCGGACCGCGCGGAGATTCCGGCCGCGCCCGACGCCGCGGTAGCGTTGAAAGATTACAAGGGCGGCGAAGTGATAGCCGAAGGGGAAGCGTTCACACCCACGCCGGCGAATATCGAAAGCCGCGTGGTTCGCGGAAGGCTGCCGAATGGAGTGCGGATGTCGGTGTTGTCAAAGAAAACGCGCGGCGGCACTGTCATGGCGCGGGTGCGCCTGGATTTCGGCGATGAGCGGTCCGTGTTCGGCAAAGCGGCGGTTGGACAACTTACGGCCGCGATGCTGATGCGAGGCACCAAGAACAAGACGCGCCAGCAAATTCAGGACGAGAGCGACCGCTTAAAGACGCGGATCGGAGTAAACGGCAGCGCCACCGATGCGGTTGCGAGCATCGAGACTACCGAAGCTAACTTGCCGGACGCCCTGCGGCTTGCGGCCGAGGTTCTGCGGGAGCCGTCGTTCCCGGATACCGAATTCGAACAATTGAAACGGCAGCGGATCGCGCAAATTGAATCCAGCAAGAGCGAGCCTACGGCTCTGGGTCAAATGGAATTGCAGCGCCGCTTGCAACCGCATCCGCGCGGCCATGTGCGCTACGTAGGCACGCCCGACGAACAGATCGCGGATATTCAGAAGGTAACGCTGGACGACGTGCGAGCTTTCTACACGCAATTCTACGGCGCGTCGAATGGCAAGTTCGTGGTCAGCGGGCAAGCCAATGCAGCCCAACTGCAGAAGCTGGCGGCGGACCTGTTCGGGAACTGGAAGAGTCCCGGTCCGTTCACGCGCGTGCCGCTGGGTTATCAGAAAGTAGAACCGGCGGACCGGAAGATTGAGACGCCCGATAAGCAGAATGCCCTGTTCGTGGCGGGATTGAACGCCAAAATGTCGGACGAGGATCCGGATTACCCGGCGCTGGTGATCGCCAACTTCATCTTCGGCGGGTCTGGGGGATCGCGCCTGTTCAAACGTATCCGCGATAAGGAAGGATTGAGCTACGGCATCGGTTCGAACTTTTCCGCGCCGGCCAAGGACGATGGCGCAACGTTTGTCGTGTTCGGCATCAGCAATCCGCTGAACTCGCCGAAAGTGGAAGCCAGCTTCAAGGATGAGCTGGCACGCACGGTAAAGGACGGGTTCACCGCGGATGAGGTAGCGTTGGCGAAAAAGTCGTGGCAGGAAGCGCAGATGGTGTCGCGATCGCAGGATCAGGGGCTGCTCGGCGAATTGATGGCTTGCGAGCGCTTCGACCGCACTATGAAGTGGGACGAAGCGCTGGAAGCCAAAGTGGCGGCGCTGACGCCCGATCAGGTAACGGCGGCGTTCCGCCGGCATGTGGATCCGGGCGCGCTGGTCTACGTCAAGGCCGGCGACTTCAAAAAAGCCGGCGTCTTTCAGCAGTAGCGCGCCAGATCAGAAAGTTAGCGGCCCGCCGCGGCTGAAGCGGCTTTGGCATCGTGGTCAAAGAGCAGCTTCAGAGTGGTTCCGCCGAGGCGGATTTCCTGGATCTGATTGCTGGCGCTCTCGCCTTCATAGCCCACCGTGGTGGACAGGAATTTCTGCGTACCATTCTCCACTCGCACGGAAGCTTCCGCGGTGGCGTGGCCTTGCTTGAAGATTACCTTGTCGCCCTGGATTTCCACCTTACAGTCGCCGGCCTTAAGCTCGGTGCCGTTCAGGTTGGTGGATTTGTACAGAGTGACATGGTACGAGGATGCGGCATAGGCAACGCTTACGCCGAGTGCCAAAATCGCTAACAATGCTTTCTTCATGGGTGGTGCCTCCTGGTCAATTTGGATGCTTTCGTCATCCC
>JAYTVY010000684.1:0-8560 GCA_043743755.1 Bryobacterales bacterium
CCATATCCACGATGTGGTCGGCCGCACGCATTACATCGGCGTCGTGTTCCACCACCACAATAGTGTTCCCCAGATCGCGGAGTTCCAGCAGAATGCGAATCAGCCGTCCGGTATCGCGGCTGTGCAGTCCGATGGAAGGCTCGTCCAGCACATAGCACGCGCCCACCAAACGCGATCCCAGGCAGGTGGCGAGCTGGATGCGCTGCGCTTCGCCGCCCGAGAGCGTCGACGAGAGGCGATCCAGCGTCAGGTAGTCCAATCCCACATCGTTCAGGAATTTCAGGCGCTGCAGGATCTCCACCAGCACCTTATCCGCGATGGCGCGCTCTTCCAGAGCGAGCTCCAGTTCCTGGAAGAACGTATAGGCTTGTGCGATGTTCAGCCGCACCAGGGCTGCGATGGTCTTCTCGCCGACGCGGACGTTCAGGGCGGCGGCTCGCAGGCGGGATCCCTTGCAATCCGGGCACTGCGCATAGCCCCGGTACCGGCTGAGAAACACGCGCACGTGCACCTTATACTTCTTGGTTTCTATTTCGGCGAAGTAGCGGCGGATGTGCTGGTACACGAACTGTCTTTCATCCTCGGTGAGATCGCGGAATGAGACGTTCAGCCGCGCCTTGCCACGGGCTTTCTTCTTGAACTCGTCGTTGTAATACCAGGCATGCCGCGGCTTGGTCCAGGGGTCCACCGCGCCTTGCTCCAGCGACAGGGATGGGTCTGGAATCACCAGATCCATGTCGTAATCGATGGTGTTGCCGAATCCCTGGCAGCGCGGGCACGCGCCCATCGGGGAATTGAAGCTGAACAAACCAGGCTCGGGCGTAGCCAGCTCAATGCCACAGCGTTTGCAGGCGAACTTTTCGCTGAAGCGGATCTGTTCACCCCCGGCGGCCGGCTCGAAAACGATCTCGCCCGATTCGCGGTAGCACGTTTCCACGGCCTCGACGATGCGCTGGCGGATGTCCGGACCGATAGCGACGCGGTCCACCAGGGCGTACAAGTTCTGGCGGAAATCGATCTCAAGAAGCGATTCAGGCGTGGAGAATTCGAACATGCGGCCGTTCTGGTACAGGCGATTGAATCCCTTCTTGCGCAGCTCGAAGAGATGGTCGCGCAGCGCGTCGCTGGTTTCGCCGCCGCGCACGGGGAACAGAGCGTACCAGCGCGACCCCGCTTCTTCGGCGAGCATGCGCTGGGCCACCTGATCCACGGTGTCACGCAGCACGCGCTGGCCGCACTGCGGGCAATGGCTGTGCCCGACACGCGCGAAGAGCAAGCGCAGAAAGTCGTAAAGTTCGGTGGACGTAGCCACTGTGGAGCGCGGATTGCGCGTGGTGTTTTTCTGGCGGATCGCGATGGGCGGAGCGATGCCGGCGATCTCGTCCACGTCGGGCTTCTCCATGCGCTCAAGAAACTGACGCGCGTAGGCGGACAGCGATTCTACATAGCGCCGCTGGCCTTCGGCGTAGACCGTGTCGAAGACCAGCGACGACTTGCCGGACCCCGAAACACCGGTGACCACGGTGAGCTGATTGTGCGGAAGCGCGAGAGAGATGTCTTTCAGGTTGTGGACTCGCGCTCCACGGATAAGTATGAAATCTTCCAAGGGAAAGCCTGGCCGGATGGCCTGTGCTTCTATTATCCCGCAAAGTGGCGGCAATTTTGATCCGCACGACAAAAACCGGAAACCGCTTACTGGCGGCTTCCGGCAGGAGGAGAAAAAACGGGAGTTTTAGACGGCGGCGGCGGTGCGGCGAGAGGTTTGCACACTGACGGTCTTGCGGCTGCGGCGAGTCTGCGACATGCGCTCGGTAGCTCCATTGATGGCTTCCGCAAGCGGCTCGTGATCGACGTCCACGCCGCCGGAGCTGAAGAGGATGGAGTGGGTGCCGATACAGCGCAGTTGGTAATCGAAGAGGCGCTCGGAGATCTGACTGAGCCGGCGCTGTGCATCGGCGCCAACTTCGCCGGGACAAACCAGGACGAATTCATCATCGCTAACGCGGCATCCGAAATCGCGGTCGCGCAGCAGGGTGGAAACGTACTCCGCGATGGAGTTCAGCAGGTCGCTGTTTTCCACCTGACGCCCGTCATTCTCATTCACGCCGATGGAAACGGCGAGACCACTGAACGGCTTGCGATTTTCGATGAGTCGAATGAAGGAGGCCTCGTCTTGGATACCGCGAGGAGTGCCCGCACCCTGTATTACTTCAAATACCGGGCGGGGCGCGACCGGCGCGACCGGCTGGGATTGAGCGAACAATGATTCCCAGAGGAAGCTGTCGACATGCACTTCAGGAAGCGTGGCGGCGTTGAAGGGCACGGCGACCGGCTCGGGTTCGACAGCCACCGGTTCCGGGATCGCCTCGGGCTCTGGCGCCTGGACCACCGTCTCGATAGGCTCCACCGCCTGCTCCACCGGCTGCTCGACAATCTGTTCGACGAAAGGCTCGGCTATTTCCTCGAGGGCGGCCGGGAGAGCGGCTTCCACCGGTTCCGGGACCGGGACGGGAGCCGGCGTGGCTTCCGGCTCGCTCTCGATCCGGTCCCGCTCCATCTTCTGGGCGGCGCGGGCGGTGGCGCGGCGGATCAGCCATTCGTTCAGGGCCTCGCGGGTGGCGTCATTCTCCACTTGCGGCGGCGCGGTCTCGCGGCGGCCGCGTACCGACGCCAGCGAGGCGGCCCGTTCCTGCGCGCGTTGCATATCTTCGCGGTCCATGCGCCGGACCGGCGCGCTCCCTTCACGGCGGCGAGGGGGCGTACGCTCCGCGGTTACTTTCGGAGCCTCAGGCATAAGCGGGGGCAGGGCTGGCGGAGCGGCGGGCGCTTCCCGGCGAACCGGTTGTGTGGAAGCCGCCTCCGGGGCCTGCTTGAGGCGCTGTAGTTCGGCCGTGACGGCGCGCAGCTGTTCACTGCGCTTCTTCAAGTAGTCGACCAGCAAGGCCACGACGGCCGCGATGACAATCAGCACCACGCTGATTGCGATCTGGGGATGAATTACGCTGAGGTCCATAACGTCCCGATTGTAAGCAGGGGTTAGGTTCGCTGAAATAGAACAGCAGGTTCAAACTGGCCTGGTACCGGGGAGGGATGCCAGGAGTAGATCGCAGGTACTGGTCAGGTGAGTGGAAGGGCTTAGCGGCCGGCGGATGGGATCGCCGCAAGAAAAGACTTGACATGCGAAGGATTTCGTACTAATTAATTAGTATGCGCTCCAAGAGCCCCACGCTGACAGAGCAAGAACTGGAGATCATGAAGGTGGTCTGGGAGCTGGGCAGCGGAACGGTGCGGGACGTGTATGAAGCGCTGCTGGAGCGGCGGAAGATCGCCTACACCACCGTGATGACCATGCTTAACATACTGGAAGACAAGGGCTATCTCAAGAAGACTCACGGAGAGAAGGCGTACGTCTATCGGCCCGCGAAACCCAAGCAGCAGGTGATCCGGGGCATGGTGCGGGAGTTTCTGGACCGCGTTTTCAACGGAGCGGCCGAGCCGCTGGTGGCGCACCTCATCGAGGATCGTAAATTGACGCCGGCGGAACTGGACGAGCTTTCCCGGATGGTCCGGAGGGACAAGTGACGGACCTCTGGCTGCCCAATCTGTGGGCGTACACGGTGCAGATTTCGCTGCTGGTGCTGACCGGAGCCCTGCTGGTCCGGATATTGAAGATAGATGCGCCGCGAGTGCGGCTGGCGTGCTGGCGGGGGCTACTGGTCATCTGTCTGTTGCTGCCGCTGCTTCAGAGCTGGCAGCCTGTGAATGGCGGATCGGTGAAAATTACGTTCGGCCCCGCGGTAACCACGCAAACGGAGGTTCGGGCGGCCGCTTTCGACTGGGCGCAATGGGTGCTTCCCGTGCTGGCTGCGGGCGGGATGTTGCGGCTGGCGATGCTAGGGGTCGGATTCTGGCGTCTGCGGCGCTACCGGCGCAGGTCGGTAGCGGCGGAGCAGCGATTCGTCGAACTGCAGAAGCAGCTTGGCGTGGCGGCGGATGTGCGCGTCTCATGCGAAGTGGCCGGTCCCGTAACGTTCGGGCTGTGGCATCCGGTAGTGCTGCTGCCGGCGGGCGGCGACGTGAACGACGCAGTGGCTTGTCACGAATTACTGCATGTGCGGCGGCGCGACTGGATCTGGATTGTAGCCGAGGAGTGCGTGCGCAGCGTGTTGTGGTTTCATCCGGCTGTGTGGTGGCTGGTGGGGATGATCCAATTGACGCGCGAAGAAGTAGTGGACCGCGAAGTAGTGGAAATCACGAGATCCCGCGAGCAGTACTTGGAAGCGCTGCTCGCCATGGCCGCGGTTCGGGCGGGAGTGTTCCCGATCCCGGCGTCATTGTTCCTGCGGAGGCGGCACCTGCGAAGGCGGGTGGCCTCATTGATGAAAGAGGTTGCGATGTCCAGATTGCGAGTGAGTACTTCGACGGCGGCAATGGCCGCCATGCTGGCGGCGACGGTGTGGATGGGCGCGCGGTGGTTTCCGCTGCAGGCGGCGCCGGCCCCCCAGCAGCAAACGCAGCAGACACCGGCGCGCGTGAAGATGGTTCAACCCGTTTATCCGGCCGAGGCGAAGGCGAAGGGCATCGAAGGCGGCGTGGTGCTGCGCCTTTCGGTGAACGAACGGGGCGATGTGACGGATGCTTATGTGCTGAGCGGGCCGAACGAGCTGCGCGAATCGTCGCTGGCGGCAGTGGGGCAATGGAAGTACGAAAAGAGCGACACGCCGGCGAGCCTGGACGTGACCGTGACGTTTTCGCTGGAGAAGCCCGCGACAGTGGCGACGCACAAGGAGCGGCCCAGTGCTCCCCGGGCGCCTGTAAGCGGCGGGATTTCCGGCGGCGTGCCCGGCGGAGTGAAAGACGGCGTGCCTGGAGGAGTGCCCGCCGAGGATTCGCCCGCGCCCAAGCGAATCCGCGTGGGCGGCAACGCGCAGTCTAACAACCTGATCTACAAGCTAACGCCGAAGTATCCACAGGAAGCCAAGGAGGCGCGCGTACAGGGGACCGTGACTTTGGCGGTGACGGTGGGCAGCGACGGCAGAGTGAAGGACGTGCAGTTGTTGAGCGGTCCCGATCTGCTGGTGCAGTCGGCCATGGAAGCGGTATGGCAATGGGTCTACCGGCCCACGCTGCTGAACGGCGAGCCGGTGGAAGTGATCACCCAGGTAGACGTGAATTACACGCTGACTCAGTAGCCGCACTGGGCGGTGCAACCGGCAAAGAGCTGGCGATCAAGTGTCAAGCTGTTAACTAGTGCGAATTGATTCATTCGAGGAGCCGAACGAAGCGGGCCGCCCCTGCGCTTCTTCTTCTCATGGAGCCTCTGTTCGTAGCAGTTGAGGGAGATTCAAGCCACTTTCCCCTTGCGGAGACCAACTCTCGCACGGTATAAGTCCTGAGCGGTGGCCCCGGTTGTTAACGCCTCCGCACACCAGTGGCACGAGGTGTACCAACGAAAACCAGGGGCGAAGCTGCCGTCGCCTTCCACCGCAGGCCGTACAATCGCATCACGAGGCGCACAACTCGAATCGGAAAATGGATTGCGGCGAGCGTTCTCGAGACCCACTGCTCACACTCATACAGGCTGGTAATGCAGTCCGCTCGGGGCGTAATCCAGCTCGAGACAGTGTGACCATGACGGGATAGCTACAGACGCGTATAAGAGTTTGATACCCGAAAGAATCGGCCCGCCGACGCGGGGACCAAGTTCTTGTGGTCTACCACCAAGGTTAGAATTGGAATTGGCGAATCACCGCAAAAAGCAGAGGCTTGGCGTTTGCGTCTATTGCGGCCGCCAAGGGATCATCACAGATGACCACATCCCGCCCAAGTCGCTATTTCCTAAGGCGACGCATTCGAGCTTGCTTAAGATTCCAAGTTGCCCAACTTGTAACAACGGTGCATCCACGGATGACGAATACCTGCGCACCATGATCGCCCTGAGTGTAAAGGGTGAACGAAACGCATCATTAGATACCCTTTCAGCTGCGACTGTTCGCTCTCTAGTGAGACCAGAGGCCGCGCGTTTCCGCGAATCGATAATGCGCGGAATCTCGGAGACGTTCATTCCGGGCCCGTCAGGGATTCTTGTGCCGGCTCTTGTTGGCGATGTGGATCTGACTCGATTCGATAGAGTCGTAGCCCGGATCATCAAAGGACTTTTCTTCGCCGAGCAAGGGTCGCGC
This sequence comes from Bryobacterales bacterium, assembly GCA_043743755.1. Taxonomy (GTDB): domain Bacteria; phylum Acidobacteriota; class Terriglobia; order Bryobacterales; family Bryobacteraceae; genus JALYHQ01. The sequence goes on from JAYTVY010000684.1 coordinate 6,183, forward strand.
ATGCATTCGGATTATGGCGTTGTTAGCTATTCGACTGCCGGATTGAAGCGGGTACCGGTTGCAGTCGGGCGGCAACTTCAATCTCACATAGAGCAGCTCTTGGCTCGCGATCCCAGATACATAGGCGGACCCGAGTTTGCGTATTGGTCGGACTACAATCCAACCGACATCAATCAGTCTTGGTGGATGCTTGTAATCCACCGGCATCATTCATTCCTAGGATGGACAGTGAAGAAGCGGTAATACTCGAGACGCCAATGGCCTCTCATAACAGCGACAGGCGAGGAAGCACCTCTGAAATCTTGGCCGTGCACAGTATTTCCCTTTTGCAGTGATGACGTTCATCGGCTCTTCGTTCGGCTTCCCGAGTGAATCGTGGTAGCCCTCCCTAGATGTGCGTTGAGAGAATGGCTATAATCACCGGGTGCCGCATTTCTTACCTGCCGAGAATCAAGTCCGGTCGGAACATTGCTCGGGCCCGATTGGCGTACCACTTAACAAGGTCACGCCCGCACCAGGGGCAATGCTTCATGCCCATTTCAGAAACGAGCGAGATCGCAACATCTGCACGTTTCGCAAGAACCTCGGCTTCTCTTCCTCTGTCCACTGCTCGACAATGTAGCCGAAAATGTGGATCGCCGAACTCATCGATCTCAACGATAATCCCAAAGCCCCTCGATCCCGCAGCATCGAACGCCGCATGGAATCCCGAACAGCACCAATCCGAATGCTTGAAGAAGTGAGACAAAGCGATACAACCTCGTTCGTGCCTGGGTCAAGGCACCTTATGAAGTACGGCAAATCGTATTTCAATTATCAAGTAATGCTAAGGCCTGTGCCCCTTCTCCAGTTGCTATAGAAAGCTCAATGGCGTAGAACCACCACTGGCGGGAAGTTCCCGCAAGTTGCTAACCTCGCCCACGCGATCTCTGCAGCGTTCGAACTTCCTTAATGAGCGGACCGTAGACTTCCTTGTCGAACGGCGGGCAGCCGGTGGGCCATTGACCCAGGGGATGGTCTTTCTGGCGCATCAAGAATGTGCAGTAGGTGAGAGTCTTGCAAACGCGGCGCTCGTCGAGCTGGCCGCGCTCCAGGGCTTCGCGCGCGAAACCGGGATGAGCCAGCGCGCCGCGGCCCAGGCCGAAAAAACTGATATTGCCCGCGTCCAGGTTGGCGGCGGCGGCGTTGATCGAATAAATTTGCAGCCAGCTATAGCCGGTGCCCACCATGGGAAGATCCGGGAAACCGCGCTGGAGTTCGCCGGCGAGGCGGAAGTGGCGGTTCACTCCCAGCAGCGGATGTTCGGGCTGCTCGTAATTTCCGGCGTCGGGCATTTCGTACGGTCGTCCAATATGCGGATTGTAATAAGGGCAACCGAGTGAGACGTTGAGCAAGTCGAGGCCGGCTATGCGGAAGCCGGAGATCGCGGCTTTCACCTCGGTTAAGTCTGGCTCCAGAGGGTTAAGCGGATTGACGCCGAAGCCATGGTCGTAAGGGATTTCGTGATCGCAAGGGCGGCCCGAGGGGACCTGATACGGGATCCCATCAAAGCACCCCAGACGCATGGCCAGGATCAACCGTGATCCGAATTCGGATCTTAGTTTTCCGAGGATGTTGCGGACGAAGCGCGTTCGATTCTCCAGTGAACCGCCGTAGCGGCCCGGACGCTGTTTGGCGCCGAGCAGCTCATTGGCGAGGTATCCGTGAGTGGCCTTTACGTCGACGGCGCGGAAGCCGGCGGCCAGGGCGAGGCGGCCGGTTTCAATGTACGCGTCTTCCAGGCGCTCCAGCTCGTCGTCGGTGATCACCGGATAATCGGCGGGCGTCTTGAAGCGGGCATCCATCACGGGATTGTGGCAAGCGAGGATGCGGCTGGGCGAACTGTAGCGTCCGGAGTGGGTGAGCTGCAGGGGTTCGAGCAGATCGTCCGAGGAGCCGAACTGTTCGCGGTGAATGCGGCGGAATTGCTCCAGAAGACTGGCGTATGCCTTGAGGTTGCCCGGATGCAGCCAGAGCTGGCGCGGATTGGCTCGGCCTTCCGGTGTTACGGCGGTGGCTTCAAACCAGACCAGCTTGGCGCCGCTGGCGGCGAAGCGCTGGTAGCGGCGAATGGTGAGATCGCCGGGGCTGCCATCCAGAGTCCCGTCGCAGCCTTCCATCGGATGGATCGCGATGGAATTGCCGGCATTGATTCCCGCCACCGGCACCGGCCGCGCCAGGATGGAGCGCACGCGCGCGGCGTCGGGCTCGAAGCGGACGTGTTCGGCGCCGAGGGCGCTACCGCTTTGCCGGAGCTCGTCCAGGTTCTTGTATGTAAAGTGGCGCATTGAGGTCGCGGTGGCGCGGGAGGATCGCGATGGCGGCGGCGCCCAGGATGG
>JAYTVY010000685.1:0-6645 GCA_043743755.1 Bryobacterales bacterium
GCATCCTCTGCCGGTTTGATGGTAGCGGGAAAGGCTTAAGTTCTGCTGAAAAAGCGGGCTTCAGGAATTCTTCAGACGGCACCCGGTACACTAGTCGAGTAACGTAAGGAGCGCACAAGCGTCTCCCAACAGAACGCCTCACTCGCATACAATGTGGCTCACGGTTCCGATTGCAGTTGCCCTGCTCTGCCAGGCGCAGGCTCCTACCGGGAGCCAGCCCGCGGGCTCGCCCGCGCAACGTCCGGCGCCCGGACAGACGCCTGCCCCGGCCCCGCCCGCGCAGACACCGGCGAATCTACCAGCTCAAACGACGCCAGGGACACTCGCGGCTCCAAGAGATACAGGTCAGAATCGGCAGCCCGGTGCAACGGCGTCAGCCGCCCCGGTTGCCATCGACCTGGCGGGAGCGCTGGAAAAGGCCCGCGCGTATAACGCGCTGTTTCAATCGGCGGTGATCGCTTCCGGCCTTGCTCGCGAGGACCGTCTGCAGGCCAAAGCGGCGCTGCTGCCCAGTTTGAATTACTTCAATCAGTACATTTACACGCAGGGCAACGGGACGCCGTCCGGAGTTTTCGTGGCGAACGACGGCGTGCATATCTACACCAGCCAGGCACAGGTACATGAGGAGCTGTTCTCGTTCACTCGCCGAGCCGAGTACCGGCGCGCGCTGGCGGCGGAAGCCACCGCGAGGGCCAAACAGGAAATCGCCGCGCGCGGGCTGATCTCTACCGTGGTGGGCGCCTACTACGGCCTGCTGGGCGCGCGCCATCACCTCGCGAATGCGCAACGCAGCCTGGATGAAGCCCGCCATTTCCTCGACATCACGGAAAAGCAGGAACGCGGCGGAGAGGTAGCGCATGCGGACGTGATCAAGGCGCGATTACAGGCGCAGCAGCGCGAGCGCGATTTGTGGGAGGCGCAATACGCGTTCGACAAGGCCCAGATGGCGTTGGGTGTGCTGCTTTCTCCGGATGTGAATCAGCAGTTCGATATTCAAGACGATTTGCAGTCGGGGGCCGCGCTGGCGCCGTTTCCGGAAATCCAGCAGATGGCGCTTTCCAACAGCCCGGACGTGAAGGCCGCGGAGGCGGGACTGCGGCAGGCCGAAGTCGGGATCTCCGTGGCGCAAGGCGCGTATCTGCCCGCGCTCGTCCTCGATTATTTCTATGGCATCAATGCCAATGTCTTCGGGATTCGCGGTCCGGAAGACCGCAAGAACCTGGGCTCCTCGCTGCAGGCCACCATGACGATACCCGTATGGAACTGGGGCGCGACGCAGAGCAAGGTGCGCCAGGCGATTCTGCAGCGCAAGCAGGCCCAACTGGACTTGCTAACGGCTCAAAGGCAGTTGCAGGCGAATCTCAACAACTCCTATCTGGAAGCGCAGACGGCGCGCGCGCAGCTGGATTCGCTGCGTTCGTCGGTGGAGCTCTCCGTTGAGAGTCTGCGCCTTACGCTGCTCCGTTATCAGGGCGGCGAAGCTACCGCGCTCGAAGTAGTGGACGCGCAAACCACGCTGGCGCAGGCGCGCAACGCTTATGACGACGGGCTTACCCGGTATCGCGTCGCGCTGGCCGGTTTGCAAACGTTAACAGGGACTATCTGAACATGCAAAGAAGAATGTATCGCTCCCTGACGGCCGCGGCTCTGGGCGGGATATTGCTTGCGGGGTGCGGCGCGAAGAAGAAGGAAGCGGAGGCGGAACCGGTGGTGCCGGTGGAGGTGACCGAGGCGAAGCGCGATTCCATCCAGCGCATCGTGCAAGCGGACGGAATCTTGTACCCAGTGGAGCAGTCCAACATCATTCCCAAGATCGGCGCTCCCATCAAGAGCTTCGCGGTGAGCAGAGGCGACCACGTGCACAAGGGCCAGTTGCTGGCGATCCTGGAAAATCGGGATCTGGCGGCTAGCGTTACGGACGCCAAGGGCACTTATGAGCAGGCTTCGGCGCAGTACCGCAACACCGCGTCGGCCACCGTTCCCGATGAAGTGGTGAAGGCGCAGCAGGACACGCAGGCGGCGAAGCAAGCGCTGGACGGCGCGCAGAAGCTGTTGCAGAACCGGGAGCAGATGTTCCGCGAAGGCGCCATCGCGCGGCGCATGGTGGATGACGCGGCAACCGCGTACGCGCAGGCTAAGAGCACCTATGAAACCGCGCAGAAGCACCTGGAATCCCTGCAGCGTGTCAGCCGGCAGGAGGAAGTAAAGAGCGCTGCCGGGCAGATGGAATCGGCGAACGGGAAGTATCAGGCGGCGCAAGCCCAGCTTTCCTATTCCGAAGTCCGCAGCCCGATTGACGGGGTGGTGGCGGACCGTCCGCTCTATCCCGGTGAAATGGCCGCCGCGGGAAGCCCGCTCATCATGGTTATGAATCTTTCCCGAGTGATCGCCCGCGCCAATATCCCGGTGGCGCAAGCGGTGACGCTGCGCGTGGGACAGACGGCGCGCATTGCACAGACCGACGCGCCCATCGAAGTGCAGGGAACCGTCAAGGTGGTGAGCCCGGCGGTGGATCCGAACAGCACCACCGTTGAAGTGTGGGTGGAAGCGGGAAATCCGGGCGAGAAACTGAAGTCGGGTGTGACCGTGCATATCTCGGTGCTCGCTGAGACCATCAAGGATGCGGTGGTGATTCCGCCTGCCGCGCTGCTTCCCTCGCAACAAGGCGGGACCATTGTGATGGTGGTGGGCGCCGATTCAGTGGCGCATGAGAGAAAGATCGAAGTTGGCGTTCGCGAAGCGGAGAAGCTGCAGGTGGTGAGCGGGATCCAGCCCGGAGAAAAAGTAGTGACGGTAGGCGGACTTGGCCTGCAGGACGGCGGGAAGGTCCAGATCGGCAAGCCGGCGGCCGAAAAGCCGGACAAGGCCGGCGGCGACAAGGGCGATAAGGACGATAAGGACGACAAAGGAAAATGACGGAAGAGCCCGCGGTGACGCCGCCTTCCGCCACCGCCGAAAACGATCACTGGAGCGCGCGCTATGGCAAGTCCATCCTCTTCGTCATCCTGACGCTGATTGCGGCGGGCGTGTACCTGGCGTTCACCATCCCGGTCTCGGTATTTCCGTCCACCGATTTTCCGCGCATCGTAATCGGGGTGGACAACGGCGTCGCGCCCATCGACCAGATGCTGGTCACCGTTACCAAGCCGATCGAGGAAGCGGTGAACACGGTACAGGGACTGGATCGCGTCACCTCCGTCACCAGCCGCGGGTCGGCCGAGGTGGATCTGTATTTCGCCTGGAACATCGACATGTTCCAGACGCTGCAGCGCGTGAACGCGGCCATCTCGACCGTGCAGCCGCTGCTGCCGCCAAGCGCGCGGGTCACCGCGAACCGGCTGACGTTCGCCGCGTTCCCCATCATGGGCTACAGCCTTACTTCCGATACCGTGCCGCAGACTCAGCTCTGGGAAATCGCCACTTATGAGCTGAAACCGCGGCTGAACCGGCTCAGCGGCGTGTCCACCGTGGTGATCCAAGGCGGGCAGGAGCCTGAATTCGAGATTCGTCCGGATCCCTCCAAGCTGCTGCAGACCACCGCGACCATTCCGAATCTGCTGGACGCCGTGAAGCGCAGCAACCTGATCGATTCGCCGGGCCTGGTGGAGGCGAATCATCAGCTCATTCTGGGCCTGGTGAGCGGCCAGGCGCGCACTCCAGACGAAATCTCCAACATCGTGGTGAAAACCACGCAATTGGGCATCCCGATCCATATCGGCGACGTGGCGGCGGTGCTGCCTTCGGTGAAGCCGGTGTACACGGTGGTTACCGCGGGCGGCAAACCAGCGGTGCTGCTCAACATCAACCGCCAGCCGGACAGCAACACGGTGCAGGTGGCCGATGAAGTCCACACCGAGATCGCCGCGCTCACCAAGATGCTGCCCAAAGGCGTGCAGCTCCGGCCGTTTTACGATCAGTCCGTCCTAGTGAGGGACGCCATCTCCAGCGTCCGCGACGCCATTTTGATCGGGCTGGTGCTGGCGGGAATCATTCTGGTGCTGTTCCTGCGCGACTGGGGAACCTCGCTGGTAGCCGCGCTGGTGATTCCGGCGACGGTGGCGGTGACGTTCATCGCCTTGCGGCTGATGGGTCAGAGCTTCAACCTGATGACGCTGGGGGGACTGGCGGCAGCGGTGGGGCTGGTGATCGACGACGCCATCGTGGTGGTGGAGAACATCGTGCTGCACCGCGATGCCGGGCAGAGCCCTGGGGAAGCCATCCGCAGCGCGATGCGGGAGATCCGAACGCCCCTGATTGGTTCCACCATCACGCCGATCGTGGTGTTTCTGCCGCTGATTTCGATCACCGGCGTTACGGGAACGTTCTTCCGCGCGCTGGCGATTACGGTGGGAATGGCGCTGCTGACTTCCCTGGCGCTGGCGCTCAGCTGGACGCCGGCACTGAGCCACTACCTGCTGCGAAAACCGCGCGAAGGCGCCGCCCAGAAGCCGGAGCACGACACGGAGCGCCGCGGCATCATGGGCCGGGTAATGGGCTTTTATGAACGCGTCCTGCGAGCCGTGCTGCACCGGGCCTGGGCCATGGGACTCTTCGCGATCGCCCTGATCGCCGCTTCTTACTTGTGTTATCGCGCGCTGGGCTCTGATTTGCTGCCGGCCATGGACGAAGGCGGATTCATTATCGACTACATCATGCCGGCGGGGTCGTCGCTGGCGGAAACCAATCGCGTTATCTCCGATGTGGAATCCATTCTGCATGACGTGCCGGAAGTGGAGAGCACGTCCCGGCGAACCGGATTGCAACTGGGGCTGGCCGCCGTTACCGAAGCCAACACCGGGGATGTCTCGGTGAAGCTGAAAAAGGATCGCAAGCGCGCAATTGACAATGTGATCGCCGACGTGCGCGAGAAGGTGGCCAAACGCGAACCGATGCTCCAGGTGGAATTCATCCAGCTACTGCAGGACATGATTGGGGATCTCACCAGCGCCCCGGAGCCGGTGCAAATCAAGCTGTTCGCGCAGAACTCGGCGCTGCTGTTCGACTGGGCGCCGCGCATCGCGGATGCCATCAAGAAGGTCCCGGGCGTGGTGGATATCTTGAACGGCGTGGACAATACGGTCAGCGGACCCGCGATGGTGTTTCATGTGAATCCCACGGTGACGGCGCGCGCGGGCTTCACTGGCGATGAAGTGGAGCTGGACGCCAGCGCCATTCTGCAGGGCGAGCCATCGCCTACGCCAATCGTGGTGAATGACCGGTCCTATACGCTTCGGGTGCGCTTCCCCGAGTCCGCGCGGGCATCGCTCGAAGCCATTCGCAACACACTGCTGGGAAGCTCCACCGGCAGCAAGGCGACGCTGGGAACACTGGCCACCGTGGAAGAACTGCCCGGACAGAATGAGATCCGCCGTGAGAACCTGCAGCGCACGGTGGCGGTGACGGCGCGTCTGGAAGGCGTGGACCTGGGCACTGGCGTAGCGGGGGTGAAGAAGGCGATTGCGGGCCTCAATGTTCCACCCGCCATCCGCATCGTCTATGGGGGCGCGTATGCGGAACAGCAGAGCTCATTCCGCAGCCTGGTAGTGGTGCTGGTGCTGGCGATTCTGCTGGTGTTTATCGTGCTGCTGGTGGAGTTCGGCGGCTTCTCGGCTCCCGTGGCCATCATTGCCTCGGCGCTGCTCTCCAGCTCGGGCGTGTTTCTGGCCCTGCTCCTGACGAAAACCACATTCAACATTTCCTCGTTCATGGGGCTCATCATGGTGGTGGGCATCGTGGCCAAGAACGGAATCCTGTTGCTGGATGCGGATCAGAAGTACCGCCGCGAGGGAGCCTCGCCGGAAGATGCCATGATCATGGCGGGCGAGCGCCGTCTGCGCCCTATCCTGATGACGGCGATGGCCACCATGGCCGGCATGATTCCTTTGGCGCTGGCCTTGGGGGCGGGATCCCAGATGCTCCAGCCCCTGGCCATTGCAGTGATCGGCGGTATTATGGCGTCGATGGTGCTGTCTCTGATCGTGACGCCCGCGGTGCATTACTATCTGACGCGCGGCGAAACCACCGATCACGCGTGAGATGCCTATTTCCCGAGCTGGCTCAACTCCGGGCGAAAACGGCTCACTGACAGGTCCGTCGAAGTGATGATCCCGGCCATTTTGGCCTGCATCTTGGCTGTGCCTGCGACACCAACCGATTTCCATGTGGGCGGCCCGCCGTCTAGCGCTGCCATGTTCGGGATTGGCGAAGCAGCAACGTACAAATCGGGACCACCGCCGAAGATGGCTTGCTCGACATAGTATTCGCCGCCTCCCTTTTTGAAAGCCGGTACATAATCGCTCTTCAGCCAGGCTTCATACTCCAGACCACGGCCGGATACTACGTGAGTCAGGATGATTACGGCGTAAGCGGGCGGACCCGATGCTCCCGCGCCGGTGCTCAGATCCGCGCGGGTCATGGTGGCCACTCGAGTGGCGCTATTTAACGTGGCGGCGCTGCGGCGGAGCAGATCCGCGGACTTGTCCTTGCCCAGCGCCTTCACCAAAGGACTATCGCCGTCCATGGCTGCAAAGTTCGCGAGTGGAGACGCGGAAACGTACTCGTTGGTAGCGCCGAAGATAGTTTGCCAGACCGCGCGGAAGGGCACACCGGCCTGCTTGTAGGCGGCGCTCACTTCGTTTTGGATGG
>JAYTVY010000686.1:0-3478 GCA_043743755.1 Bryobacterales bacterium
AGGAGTACGATTCGCTGCTGCGCGCGGCGGGATTCACCAGCGTGGACTTCCGGCGCACCGGCTCGCCGCTGGATGCGATTCTGGCCATCAAATGATCTGGCCCGCACTGTTGCTGGCGATACAAGGCGCGGCTTTCGACGGCGCCACCGTCTACACCTGGGATGACCGGCTGCTCGCCTGGACACTTCCGAATCTGAATCGGCGAGAGCTGGTGCGGCCCTCTGAACCATTCGGCGCCGGCGGCTGCCTGGATGACGAAAAGAACGGCCTGTTCCTGCAGGAAGGCAGCCGGCTGGTGTATCGCAAAGCACCGGGCTGGAAGCCCCGCGTGATTGATACCAGCATCGACATGCATGACTGCCTGGCGGTCACACTGCTGGGACATCGCGGCGTGCTCATGGTGCAGCGCGGCATCGGTCTTCGATTTTATGAGTATCCCGATTTCCAGTACCGCGAGTTGTACAGCTTCTACAGCGCCTCGCGGCAGGGCGGATTGCTGATCGCGGACGTTGACGGCGACGGCCTCCCCGATATCTTGTGTGGGAATTACTGGATCAAGAATCCGGGCGATCGGGATCTGCCATGGCACGATTTCGCGATTGAGCTGTACAACCAGGAGCCGCTCAGCGCGACGCTGCGGCTGGCGCTCGACGGCTCGGACCTGATTGTCGCGCAGGGCGAGCTCCCGAGCGGCCGTGTGTCGCGCTTCCGCAAGCCGGCCGATCCCACGCAGCTATGGATCGAAGAGCCGCTGGGCGTGTTCCGCTATCCGCGCGCGCTCGCCGTGGTACTGAATCCGAACCGCGACCGTCAGGGAGCGAACGCCAACCCATCGCATAACGTACGCTTGCGCGCGGCTCCGAACGTGCTCATCGGCGAAGACAACGTCGCGGCCTTTCCTTACCGCGATGGGTACGTTCTTGTCACGCGCAAACGTGTAGTCTACTTGCCCCGCAGATAAGCATCGTCGCCGCTCTTCCAATCCTCGCGCGGAGGCGAGAAGATATCCACGGCCACGCAGTCGTCCAGGGCCTCGGCGCTGTGCGGAACGTTGGGGGGAATGCGCACCACCTCGCCACCCGCCAGCACTTTCTCCACCCCGCCGATTACGAACTTCAGCCGCCCCTCTTCCATCATCGAAATCTGTTCATTGTGATGGCTGTGCTCGGGGACCACGCATCCCTTGCGCAAGTAAACTCGCGCCACGGTGATACTGTCCCCGTGAATCACTTGGCGCGCAAAGGTAGGGCTCAATTGCTCTTTTTCGATATGATCCCATTTATATAGCTGCATCGCGCTGCCGATTTTACCACGCCGCTGCGTTGTATCATAAGTGTTGCGGCCGCAACAGGGTCCACTCATAAGCCGCATCGAGGTAAACCAATGAAGGGCGTTGTTTTAGCCGGGGGTTCGGGCAGCAGGCTGTTTCCCCTCACCAAAATCACCAACAAGCACCTGCTTCCCATTTATAACAAGCCAATGATTTTCTATCCCATCCAGACGCTGGTGGATGCGGGTATCAAGGAGATCCTGGTAGTTACCGGAGGCCGCAACGCGGGCGACTTTCTGCGCCTGCTGGCCAATGGCAAGGAGTTTGGGCTGGCGCATCTCGATTACACCTACCAGGAAGGCGAAGGCGGCATCGCCGAAGCGCTGGGCCTCGCCGAGCATTTTGCCGATGGCGAAAAGATCTGTGTGATCCTGGGCGACAACATCATCGAAGGCTCCATCCGCGGCGCGGTGGAAGCGTTTCGCGCGCAAGAGCGCGGGGCGCGCATTCTGCTGAAGGAAGTCAAAGACGCCGAGCGGTTTGGCGTGGCCGAGATGGTCGACGGACGCATTGTCGGCATCGAGGAAAAACCCAAGAAGCCGAAGTCGAACTACGCGGTGACCGGAATTTACATGTACGACGGCGCGGTATTCGAAAAGGTGCGGGCGCTGGTGCCCTCGCGCCGCGGCGAGCTCGAGATCACGGACGTCAATAACGCCTACATCCGCGAAGGCTCCATGACCTGGTCGCATTTGGAAGGCTGGTGGACCGACGCCGGCACTTTTGAATCGTTGCTGCGGGCGGGGAATCTGGTGGCGCAAACCGCGCAGGGCGATCCGGAGCCGGACGAGCCCGAAGACGACCTGCTGCAGACTGGAGTCGCGTCCGGAGAGCCGTTGCAATGGAAATCCAGGTAACCACTCCGGTCTGCGAGAAGGGCATCGGCAGCGTCATCACCCGGCCGGATGCGCCGGAGTTGATCGCGGGCGTATGTGTGCAAGCACTGGCTGCGTGGCCGGACGATCGAGGATATTTCCTTGAAGTGATGCGGATGGGGCAGGGTCTGCCCGCCGGATTTCCGCCCGCTTCCACACAGGTTTCGGCCGCCCTGAGCTATCCCGGCACGGTGAAGGCGTTTCATTTTCACCGCCGCCAGACGGACTGCTGGGTGCCGGTGCAAGGCATGCTGCAGGTGGCGCTGGTGGATTTGCGCAAGGAGTCCAAGACATTCGGCGCGCGTAACACCTTCTACGTGGGCTCGCTGCGGCCGTGGCAATTGCTGATCCCGCCCGGTGTCGCACACGGCTACAAGGTGATCGGCGCCGATCCCGCCGTTCTGGTTTATGTCACGGACCGTTTCTATGATCCGCAAGACGAGGGCCGCATCCCCTACAACGATCCTCAGATTCAATATGATTGGGAAACCCAGCACAAGTAAATGCGCGTAACCGTAGCTCATAACAAATCGAAGGCTGAAGTACGCGCGGCAGTGGACCGTTCCATCGCCGACCTCATCGGGGCCGCCGGCCAGAGCCCGATTCAGATCGCCGAGTTGCAGAAAAGCTGGACCGGCGATACGATGAACTTCTCTTTCACCGCCGGAATGGGTTTCCTGAAGACCCCGATCACGGGCAGTGTTTTGGTGGGCGATAAGGATGTCGTCATTAACGTGGACCTGGGTTTACTGGGGAATCTGATACCCGAGGAGACGTTGAAGAAGCAGGTTGAGGGACGCGTGCGAGGCTTGCTCGCTTGATCCCCGCATACTGGCCAGGGGGTTGGATCGAGTATCAAGGTGAACGCAACGCTGCGGAAAAATTAAGCGGCGGCGCCGAGTGTCGGGCGGTCTCAAGCCACGTTAGACTTTGCCGGTGAGCGCCTTCGGATACACCATTACGCCCGCTTCGCTCGCGCGGAAGATCTTGTTCAGGATCTGATTGGTGGGTAACTGCGTCTCGAGGAAATCCACGCCCTCGGCCGTAATGATGAAGCTGGACCGGTCGTCTTGCGCCACAAAACGTTTGGCGCGCAGATACCAGATAGCGAACAGCAGCCGCTCGCGCGGAAACGCCATCAGGTTTTCCATATCCAGGAGCGAGAGCGCCGCGAAGTCCGGATTCGCGCGGCGTTTGCTGTAGAGCAGGCACAGCACGCCAATGCGGATTTTCGATTCGGCATCGATCCCATCCGTGAATTCGCGTCCCAGGA
>JAYTVY010000687.1:0-2641 GCA_043743755.1 Bryobacterales bacterium
AATCGCGCCGGTCGTCCGATAATTGATCTGCATGCAAATCAACCGGGCAGCGGCGTTGCGGGGAGCGCGCGTGGCGGGCGCGCTGGCCATTGTTTGCGCGATTATCGAAATCGAGTTTCATCTCCACGGGCTGCGCAATACCACCGTCACCTACTCGCTGCTGCTGGCGATTCTGTTCTTCGCCGTCCGCTGGGGGCGGGTGGCGTCGATTGCGGCGTCTGTAGTTGCGGCCGTCGGATTCATCATTTATTTCCAGGAGCCCGTGGGCAAGCTGGAAGTCAAGGATCCGCAGGGCTGGCTGGCCGTGATCGCATTTCTGCTGACCTCGGTGATTGTCAGCCAAGTGGCGCTGCAAGCCAAACTGCAGGCCCGGGCTGCGCTGGAGCGGCAGCGCGAAACCGAGCGACTGTACGAATTGGGACAGGCCCTGCTCGCCAGCGGAAGCGCGGAGGCCGCCGCCTGGACCGCCATCCACAAGCTGATTCCAATCTTCGGCGCCAAGTCGGCGGCATTTCATTTTCGCGCCGGGCAGGTTACGCACCGCGCGGGTGATGAACAATCGCCGGTGCCCGAAAGCGTCCTCCGCGAGACAGCGGTTTCCGGCGTGGTCTTCGCGGATCGCGAACAACTGCTCGCAGCCGTACCGGTGCGCGTGAAGGGCGAACCCGTCGGCAGCCTCGGCATCCGGGGCATCGGTCTGTCGGAGACCGTGCTGCGTTCCATCGGAGCTCTGCTCACCGTGGTGATGGAGCGAGTGCTGGCATCCGACAAGCTGCTGGTGGCGAATCAGGAGCTGGAAAAGCGGCACCAGCAGCTCGACCAGGAGAAGCGGACCTCTGAGAAACTGCTGCTGAACATTCTGCCCGCCGAGGTGGCCGACGAGATGCGTTCGCGCGGTATGGTCGCGCCTAAGTATTTCGAGGACGTGACCATCCTGTTCACCGATTTCGTGGGCTTCACCGTGTCCACCGAGAAGCTGGCGGCCGAGGATCTGGTGGTGATCCTCAACGAATACTTCACCGAGTTTGATCACATCGTGAAGCGCTACGGCCTGGAAAAAATGAAGACCATCGGCGACAGCTACATGTGCCTTAGCGGTCTGCCGGCTCGCAATCCCGCGCACCCGGTGGATACGGTCATGGCGGCTTTTGAAATGCTGGAGGTGGTGAAGCGCCGCGACCGCGAGGATTCCCCGGTGCGCTGGAAAATCCGCATCGGCATCCACACCGGCCCGGTAATCGCGGGCGTGGTGGGCATCAACAAGATCGCGTTCGATATCTGGGGCGACACCGTAAACTACAGCTCGCGCATGGAATCGAGCGGCGAGCCGAACCGCATTAACTTGAGCGAGCGGACCTGGTCGCGCGTCAAGGATTTCTTCGAATGCGAGCATCGCGGGAAAGTGGCGACCAAGGAGAAGCGGGAGTACGACATGTATTTCGCCAACGGCGTCCTGCCCGCGCTGGTGAAGGAAAGCCTCGAGTCGCCGCCCCCCGCTTTCACGCGCCGGTATCGCGTTTACTTCCAGAAGGACCCGCCCGCGTTTCCGGAGTTTCTGATGGACCGATGCTATACTGCTCAGCAAGGATGAAAACGATAATGAAGGTTGCCGTGGCCGCGATGCTCGCGCTGAGCGTGATTTCATCTGTCTCGGCGCAGAAACCCAGCAAGGAGACGCAGGCATCCGTGGCCAAGATGCTTGCATTGCTGCCCAAGTCCGGGTATCAGTTCAAACAGTATTCTCCGGTGGTATGGGGCGTTGACTTCGAGGGCAAATCCATCGGCAGCCTGCGCGTGATCATGGTGGCGCAGGAGAATATCGTGGTGATTTTCGCCATCATCGCCAAAAAGCCAGAAATTCCCATGACAGCGGAGTTTCTGGAGACTATGCTGCGCTGCAACCACAAATTCGACCGCGTCAAGGTTGGCCTTGACGAGGATGGCGACGCATTCGTGCGCACCGATACCAGCGCTCGGGTTCTGGACGGCGAAGAGTTCAAAGCCATCGTCGAACAGGTGGCCGCGGCGGCGAATGAAGCGTATGACCTGATCAAGCCGTCGCTGATCAAAGCCGCGCCGCCCGCCGATTAACAGGACATTCGCGCCGCAACTAAGGAGCATTCATGAAAAGACTGTTGACATGCGTCCTAGGTCTGGCCCTGCCCATGTTGGCCCAGGATTACAAGATAGCGGTCATCGGACTGGTGCACTCTCACGCCTGGGGACATCTACCCAAAATGGTGCAAGAGGGGAGCGCGGCAAAACTGGTTGCGATATTTGAAACCGATCCCGATCTGGTGGCCGAAGGCGGCAAGATCGCCCCCGCCGTGCCCATTTACAACGATTACATCAAGATGTTGGACGAGCGGAAGCCCGACATCGTCTGGGCGTTCGTCGAAAACAACCGCCACCTCGAGATTGTAAAAGCCTGCGCGCCGCGAAAGATCAACGTGATTTTTGAAAAGCCGCTGGCCTCCACTTATGCGGACGCCGCGGCCATTCGCGATCTGGCCCGCAAACACGGCATCGAAGTGATGACCAACTATCAGATGGCCTGGTGGGCGGCGAATTACGCGGCGAAGGCCGAATCGGATTCCGGCTCGCTCGGCAAGATCTGGCGCCTGCATGGCATCGTAGGCCA
>JAYTVY010000688.1:0-4812 GCA_043743755.1 Bryobacterales bacterium
ACGGTGCGCCGCATTTCCACTTCGACGGATGGCTGATCGCCCAGTTCTCTTCCAATACGTCCGCGCAGCTCATTCAGCACGTCGAGGACGGTGACGTTCTTCCCTTTCCCGCGCAGCGTGTTGTACCAGCTGGGATTGGGCGAATTCAGCATATCCACGAGGAACGCGTTTATCTTCTCGGCGCGGTCTGCCTGCCGGCGCGCGACGCGCGCCTGCCACAGCGAGAATGCGGCCGCGGCGGCCAGTGCTACGGCGAATAATGCGGCCAGGGCCGCGCTCCAGGCGTGCCGCCGCACAAATTTTCGCGTCCGGTAAGCGAGGCTCGGCGGATGCGCAATCACGGGCTCGCCATCCAGGTATCGCCGCAGGTCTTCCGATAGCTGTTCCACGGACGAATATCGTTGTGTGGGATCCGGCGCCAGAGCCTTGCGGACGATCCGGTCCAGATCGCCTCGCAGCGGCCTGGGCAGCTCTGGAGCGCGATCCAGCGCCATCCGCCTGGGGTCATTCGCTGTAAACGCCCGCTCGCCGCTCGCCAGCTCATAGAGCACCACGCCCAGCGAATAGACATCGCTGAGCGTCGAAGCCGCTTCGCCGCGAAGCTGCTCCGGACTCGCGTAAGCCGCGGTGATTAACCCCATACCCGTACGCGTGATCTCTTCCAGGCCGGCTTCGTCGGTGAGCAACTTGGCGGTGCCGAAATCGAGGAGCTTGGGCACGCCATCGCCGGACACCAGGATGTTGGACGGCTTGATATCGCGGTGGACAATCAAGTTCTGATGCGCATAGACCACCGCTCCGCATACCAGCCGGAACATGCGGAGCCGCTCGGCCTCGCTGAGTGTGTTGACGCGGCAGTACTCATCCAGCGGAAGGCCCTCGACATACTCCATGGCCAGATAGAGCTCGCCGTCGGCGGTGACGCCGCCGTCTATCAAATGCGTGATGTTGGGATGATTGAGACCCGCCAGAATCTGGCGCTCCCGGCGGAATCGTTCGCGGAAAGGCTCCAGCTCAAAAGGCAGACCGATGATCTTGATCGCGACCTTTTGATGAAATGCTTCATCAGCGCGATGGGCCAGATAGACAGCGCCCATGCCTCCGCGGCCGATGAGCCGTTCCAGCCGATAAGGTCCAATCCGGCGTTCGCCGGCGTTGGGAGGGGCGCTTTCCTCCGGCGCGGTCCATCCATCGGCTTCCTGTTGCGCCTCCAGCAGCGAACGAACCTCATCGAGCAGCGCGGCGTCTCCGGCGCAGCGCGCGGTAAGCAAAGCTTCACGCGATTCCGGCGATACGTCCCAGGCGGCGAGAAGAATCTCTTCCGTGATCCGCCACCGCTCAGGTGTCATTCCTTAAAACCAACCCAGCCTATTTTACGCCCTCATTGCCTCACCGCGATATACAACGTCTGCGTCCCCGGTACGCCGCCCAGGTTGAACGTCAGCGGCACAAGGTCGTTATTCGACACCGCCGGCACGACCACGTTGAACTGATACAGTCCGACGAAGTTCGGCGCCAAGCCGAAGTAGGGCGTCTGCGCGGGCGTGTTTCCGAACATTATCTGCAAAGGCAGCGAGAGCTGATTGGCCAGCGTGACGATCTGGCCGGCGGGGATGTTCGGAGTGACCGAACCGAAACCAATCCCGTAGATGACGATAGTCTCGCCAGGCATCGCGGGATGCGAGGTTACGCCCGGGATGGCGCCGGCCGGAAGCACATACGTTCCGTCTGAAAACTGCGCCACCACGTATTGGTTGGCGCCGATCTTGAATGACGGCGGCGCCAGCAGCCCCGGCTGCGTGGTATTCACCACGATGTTAAACGGCGCGCTGGCCGCGCTCCCGTTAGTCAGCACGATTTGCGTGGGTCCCACGCCAATGTTGGAAGGCAATTGCGCATTTACCTGGCCGGTGGAAATGAAATCCACGAATGCCTTTTGACCTCCGATGACCACTTGCACGCCGTCCAGAATGGTGGGTGCATTGTTGCCGGTGAAATCGGGACCGGCCCATTGCCGGGTATGCGGCGCGAGGTTGGAGCCGTAAATCTCCACCCATGAGGCGGGCGCGACGGTGGAGAAGCCGCCAAATGCCGACGCGCTGACCACTCCCCCTATCGCCGTTACAGCCGGGCCCACCTGCAGCGTGACCGTGTTGCTCTGCTGGCCGCCCACCGTGAGAAAGAGCGGCAGCGCGCCAACGGGAGCATCCGCCGGTACCTTGAAGGTAACCTGATACGACCCCGCCGCAGCCAACAGCAGACCCGCGAAGTCGGGGGTTACCGTCTTGCCGCCCACCGATACTTGCACCGGAGTAGTGGTTACGCCGGCCACCGTGGGTTTCACGCCCGTGACCATGGGGGGATTCGTGGGGCCTAATCCCAGAGCGACCAGAGAAACCTGGGAGTTCGCAGGGGCGGCATGACTGGACGAGATGGCAGCGCCGGTGCTATCGGTGGCAGCCAGGATGGTGGGTGAGAATGCATCCACCGTAACGTTGAAGGGCGCGGAAGTTTGCCCTTTGTATGTAGCCGTGGCCGTGGTGGTTCCGATTGGCGTATCCACGGGCACCTGAGAAACCAAACTGGTGGAACTGGTAAGGCTGCTCACGGGCGCGGCCTTGCCGCCTATGGAGATGGTCGCCAGGTCGGTCGCGCTGATTCCTAGATTCGTTCCGGTGATGTAGATCGGCGACCCGGGGGATACATGGGTCGCATTGCTCACCGGGACATTGATTGCGGTGATGGAAGGCGCCGGGGGCGCGGCGGAAACCACGGCATTGAATGTCACGGTGCTGATGGAGGTGAAGTTCAGCGCGCCCGCGCTGGTCATCAAGGCCACATTGGAACTGACGAACGACGGCGGACCGGTGACCGGTCCCAGGCTCATATCCAATTTATAGCCCGCGAACGCCCGGTCGACCAGATCGAACAGGTCGCCATCGTTGAAATGCGCCAGCCCGATGGCATTGGTGTTCGGATCCACAAACACCACTTGATTGTCCATCAGCGTTCCGGAACCGGCGCCGGCGATGGAGAACGTCGCCGGTGTTCCCGCCGGCGTGTCCACGGTAAAACAGCACGGCGGCTTGGTCAGCAGCGTGGTATCTGTGGTCAGCGTAAAGACGAATGATGCTGAATTGAAAAAGGTGGAACCCAATTTCCCACTGCCATTACCGGTCAGCGTTATGGTGAGCGGGTTTCCGATGGCGAATGCCGCCGTCAGCGCCGCAAGAAGGATTAGTCGGGGAATCATGAATGGTCTCTCAACCAGTTAGCGTAAACGCGCCCCGGAATGCCTCACGGCCGACGGAAATCGCCGCTGGCCTATCTACACCCGTACAGCGCACACGCTTGCTTACGCGCGCGGCTCCGTCACCGAACCGCGACCGTCAGGAAGCGTAACGACGGCGAGTCGATTCACACCCGTAGAGCGTACACGCTTGCTTACGCGCGCGGATCCGCTACCGAGCCGCGACCGTCAGGAAGCGTAACGAAAGCGAGTAGATTCACGCCCGTAGAGCGTCCACGCTTGCTGACGCGCGCGGGTCCGCTACCGAGCCGCGACCGTCAGGAAGCGTAACGAAAGCGAGTCAATTCACGCCCGTAGAGCATGCACGCTTGCTTACGCGCGCGAGTCCGCTACCGAGCCGCGACCGTCAGGAAGCGTAACGAAAGCGAGTCGATTTCACGCCCGTAGAGCGTGACGTCGCGCCATCTATTTCACGCCGATGGTGACGCCGGCCGGGGTCCTCGCCGTTCCAATAGTTAGCTGCACCGGCACGGCGGCGCCAGTCGAAGATCCGTTCGGAATTTTCGCATTGATCTGCATCAGCGCGATGAATCCTGGAGCCGAAGCCGCATAGGCGAGCTCCGCCGGGGACCCGCCAATCGTAAGCCCTGCGTTCAGGACCGGGGCTTCATAGGCCCCGCTCGGAAGACCCGTCACACTCGCTGGGGTCCGCTGGCCTTCGCCGGTAGCGTAAAGGATCACAATCGATCCTCGCGGCGCTGGATTCGACGATGAGTTCAAAGTATTGTCCTGATTCACGGCGACGGCCTGTCCGGTCCCCTGGGAATTCACCGTGAAAAAGCCCGGCAACGCTGGAACTACCGGCACGGCGACGGCGACGGAGCGGATGCCGTTGTATTCCACTTGAATCTGAGTGGACGGCTGCCCGCCCACCTCATAAGGAACCACGGCGGCTACCTGATTCTTTACGGCGTAGATCATCGGCGCTGGGATTCCGTCGAATAATACACGAGTCCCGCCGATCGCGGTCAAGACTTTTCCGGAAGCGTCCAAAGCCGTCAGCGCGAGTTCGGCGGGGCCGGCATTGTTGGGGAACAGCGTGACCATTTCTCCCGGAGCCACGCCCTGGCCGGCATAACTCGCCGCGCTCACAACCGCGGGACCGGTCAGCTTCGGCGCGCTCGCGACAGCCAGCGCCACCGTGCGCAGTGTATTCATGACGCTGGCGTACGCCGGCTTAGGTTGGAAGGACGCATCGAATAGCGTGGCCGCGCCATAACCCGGAAAGAAAGAAGGTATCCAGGACGTGGTGTCGTCCGCTCCCCAGATCGCCATGGAAACACAATTGGGGCTGTCCAGGCAGGCTTGCACGGCGGTATTTAAAATATTCGCCTGATCGGCCAATTGAGCCGCGCTCGCAGGCAACGTGAGCCGCGCGTCCATCTCCGAGAGCCGCACGCTAACAGCCCGTGTCTAAAAACACTTCTCTATTGGAATGTTTAGCAGTAAAATCAGGCATGGCGATGGGGACGAAGCAAGCGAGGCAGAAGCAGGAAGAGCTG
>JAYTVY010000689.1:0-1538 GCA_043743755.1 Bryobacterales bacterium
GTGGATGCCACACAGCTCAGCAGCATGTTGTAGAACGGCAAGTCGAAGAAATAAAACGGAAGCGCCTTGCCGAATACCGGATCGGTCCAGGGCGAAGCCACGGCACCTTGGCCCCCCACGTAGCGCGCTACGGTCCAGCCCTCGACTGTAGAGAGCGTGAGGATCATCGCCACGAAGGCCAGCGCGAGCGTACTGATGCGCGCATAGAGCGGCCAGTCTCCCAGTCGTTCGCCCGCATGCTTCATGCCCCGCGCATGCGCCACCCACAGCACCGGGAACACAATCAGCCAAGCACCCACCCCCGGCAGATAGCGGTAGGCGGTCATCCGCAACCACGTGGGAACCTGTCCCATCTCGCGCCACCAGAAGTAATCGATCACGTAGCTGCAAATGGTACGCCCGAAGGCCAGCACCACGATCGCTACGATAACAATCGCGGCGATCCCTATTTGCGGACTTCTGCGGCGCGTGGGAAGCTCAACAAAAGCCATAGCAATCCTAAGCGTACACGTTCTGAAGAGGGATGGGGCTTACAGCAGCCGGAAGTTGACTTCGATGGTGGCCATCACCGGCACCGGCTTGCCGTCCTTCATGCCGGGTTTGAAGCGCCATTTCTCCACCGCTTCGATGGCCTTCTGATCCAGGCCGAGGCCCAGCGAGCGCAGCACCTTAAGGTTCTGCGGACGCCCTTGATCGTCCACCACCAGCGACAGCACCACCGTGCCTTGCCACTTGGCCTTGCGCGCTTCTTCGGAATACTCGGGCTCTACCTTGCTCAGCACGCTGGGCGCAGAGACGCCGCCACCGATTCGAAATGCCCCGCCGCCAAATCCGCCGCCCGAGCCCGGACCCACGCCCGCGCCTTTACCCGAACCGACGCCGCCGCCAGAGCCGCTGCCGATTCCGCCGCCGGATCCGATGCCGTTCGAAGGAATGCCCAGATGGCTGAGCGGATCGCCGTAGTTATTGGCCTGGATGTTGGGGACGTCATCCGGAGCGATGATCGTGGGAGTCATGGGCAGCTTGGGATCGGGAAGCGGGTCGACGCGCGGCGGCGTAAATTGCCGCGGTGCCGGCTTAGGGAGCTTGCCTTTGCTGGCATCCAGCGGCGCTCTAGCTCCGCCGCCGCCACCGCCGCCGGAAGCCTGCTTCTTATTCTGCGCAATGTACGGCCGCAGATCCACTTCGATCCCTGTCACTTGCTTCACCATGTTTTGCACCGGCCTCAGCGATCCGATGAACAGCAGTAAAGCAATAACGCCGATATGTATCGCCAGCGACAGGAATCCGGACTTGGCTTCGTTGCCGGCGTAAATTTTGATCTCGTGAATGGGAACCGGCTTCGACGTAATTTCCAGCGGCGGAAGCTTCGGGGGATTGATCAGCTCCTTGATATTCTTGAAGATTTCCAGGAACCAAGGTTTCTCAATGGACGCGGGCGGCAGCAAGTGCGCCAGATGGTCTTCTGGCTTCAGATGATCTTCGGGGTCGCCTATCGGCGTCCCATTTGGATTCTGGTCAGACACTGCTCACACACA
>JAYTVY010000690.1:0-3336 GCA_043743755.1 Bryobacterales bacterium
CGAACACCTTCGGGCGATTTGCCTGTCGCATCGGCCAGAATTGTCGACGGAGCGGAAATCGCCGCGGCGTGCCCCTCTACCGCAAGATCAATGGTGGGGCAGCCACATCCGCAGCGCGACACGACACTTACCATCTCCAATTGTTCTAAGTACGGCGGTGCCGCGGGCGTACCGTTGTTCAGCAACCATTCCAGTAACCGCCGCTCCCCAGGTGTCAACTCTCGAACATCGGGAATGTCAATCACTAACTGCAATTTGACCACGGTACCACCGCGTCTTACCGGGCAACTTATGGGCGAGAGGCGCGAGGCAGGGACCACGCGATATGATACGTGGCATGCTAACTCGACGCGATCTGGCTCGGCGATTTGGAGTGGTGGCGGCTGGTCTTGCCATCGGCGGGGAGGCGGCCTACGCGCAGAAGCGGGCGAATCGCGTCCGGCCATCGGGCGATACGGTGCTGCTCAATGCCAATGAATTCCCGGAAGGGCCGCCACAGGTTGCCGTGGACGCGATGAGCCGCTGCCTCGCCCGCACTAACCGCTATCACGACGAAGAGATGGACCAGCTGGGCGCACTCATCGCCCGCCAGGAGAATCTGCACCCGGATCAGATTCTGATCGGCTGCGGATCCAGCGAAGTGCTGCATTGCGCGGTGGATGCGTTCACATCGCCGACTCGTCCGTTGATCACCACGCTGCCGTCCTATGAGTTGCCGGTGGATATGACCACGGCGCTGGGCAATCCGGTGATCAAGCTGCCGATGACGGCGAACTGGGCGGCCGACGTGAAAAAGATGGCCGAGACCGCCGAGAAATCCAGGGGCGGGCTGATCTACCTGGTGAATCCGAATAATCCAACTTCGTCCATCACGCCCAAGGCGGACATCGCGTGGCTGGTGGCGAACCTGCCGGCCAATACCATCGCGCTAATCGATGAGGCATACATTCACTTCTCCACGGCGCCGGATCTGGCCAGCGCGATCCCGTTTGTTCGCGACAACAAGAACGTGATTGTCGCGCGCACATTTTCCAAGATTTACGGGATGGCGGGCCTGCGCGTGGGGTTCACCTGCGCCCGTGCGGACATCACGGCGAAGCTGGCCGTGTTTCGCAACAACACCATCGCACTGACGGGCGTGGTGGCCGCCAGGGCGGCGCTGGAATCGCCGAAGCTGGTGGCGGAGCGACGCGAAAAAATGGCGCGGGTCCGCGCCGGCGTGTGCAGCTGGCTGGACGCGCACGGCTTGAGCTTCATTCCGCCGCATGCGAACTTCATGATGATCGATGTGAAGCGCGATGTACGAGGCGTGATTTCGGCCATGCAGGAGAAGGGCGTGGCCGTGGGACGGCCTTTTCCGCCGCTGGAGCAGATGCTGAGGGTGACCATCGGCGGCGAAGAGGACATGGCGCGGTTCAAGAAGGCGTTTGGGACGGTGATGGGGGTTTAGGCGGCGCGGGCATTCAGTCTGCGAGGTCCCGGATTACGGCGTCGGCTTCAATCTCCACCAGCAGATGCGGAGCAATGAGCCTCGCCACCTCCACCATGGTGGCTGCGGGCCGGATGGCGTCGAAGAATTCCGAGTGCGCGCGGCCGATCTGCTCCCAGTTCCCGATATCGGTGACGAACATGCGCGTGCGGACCACATCGCGCAGAGTGGCGCCCTGGCTCTCCAGCGCCTGCTGGATAATTTTCAAAATCGCGATGGATTGACTGTACGCGTCCGGGCCGGCAGCGGTGGTGCCCGCTACGAATACGTGGGCGCCGGCGCGTACCACGCGCGAGTAGCCGACTTTAGATTCCCACTCCGACGCCACTAGAAACCGCCGCGAGGGCGGTATCCGGGGCGCGCGCGCACGCGGTACTTCTTGCCCACGTCGGACAGGATATTCACTTCGATCTTGCGGAAGCCTTCATTGGGATTGGCCTGCGGATAGTACGTCACTGTATAGCTGTTGCCCAGATCCTCGCGGATGTCCTCGAAAGCTTCCACCTGCTTCTGCCAGGTCTTGGCGAAGTAGGCTTTGCCGCCCGTACGCGTAGAGATGCGGCGGAAGATTGCGCTGGAAACCGGATCCTTGTTGACGTCGCTGGTGGAGATCACATAGATGGGGATTCCCTCATCTTCGGCCACCGCGCGAACATCGTCCGGCGCCACCATGCTCGCGTTGTCGGGGCCATTCGAGAACACGATGATCACTTTCCGTCCAGGTACCTTGGCGGCGTCGCGCAAGGTGAGCAGCAGGCCGTTGTACAGCGCGGAATCGTCACCGGCCACTGCTTTGCGCAGGCCGAAGATGGCGCTGTTGCGCTCGCGCGTGAGGGGCGCGTCGCGCTTCAAATTGCGGCTGAAGGTGTAGACCGCCACGGAATCGGCGCGATCCAGTCCGCGCACAAAATCCGCAATAGCGTCCGAGGCGTAAACGAAGCCGCGGTACATATAATTGCTGGTATCAAACAGGACGAACACGTTCGTTCCGACGAATGCATCCGAGCGAACGTCGATGGTCTTCGTTTCCGTTTCCGATCCCGGTACGGCGGCCATCAGCGGGCGCGTGCTGCCATCTTCCATTACCTGAACGGGAGGCTTGTTACCTTCGCCGAAGGTATTGATCTTCTGCGGAATGCCGTCCTCGTGCACCCGGAAATCGGACGGCTTGAGACCATTGATGTAGTGGCCTTTGCCGTCCGTAACGGTGAAACTGAGCACCACCAGCTCCACTTTGACGCGGAAGGTGGGGCGTTCCTGTGCATATAGCCGGAGCGACGCTCCGGAGGCGGCCAGCAGGCCGGCGGTGACCAAGGATCTTCGAAGCAACGTCAAGTCATCCTCCCCAAGAATCCATTAAAAAGCGGCCGAGGCCACGGGCTGCTTGCGGCTCTTCTGCCGGACATCATCACCCACCAGGCGCAGCGATCGCAGCAGGGCGGGCCAGTCTTCCAGGTGCGTGGCGAAAATCCGTTCCACGGTCTGCTGGGTCCACTGCGGAACCAGCACGTTCAAGTCGCCGGGCGGCACGGAGATCTGGTCGGCTAGCGCGGCGTAGTAAAGCAGGTTGGACTCCCAGCTCTCGGCCAGAATGCGGCTCGAATAGCCCATCAGCGTGGGGAACGTGCGCAGATTCAATAGCTCGGGCGAATACGAATTGGCCAGGGTCGGCTTGGGAGTGCCGAAGGCGCGCGAAATAGCTTCATAGCTCAGCTGGCGTGGCGATTCCTGCGTCTCGCGGCGAAGTTCAGCGGCCAGAGAGGAAGCATCATGGGGTTCGGAGCCGATCATGTCGGCCGCAATGGCGAACATCTCGGAGGGCATCACATTATCGAGTGCGGCCTGGA
>JAYTVY010000691.1:0-5812 GCA_043743755.1 Bryobacterales bacterium
CGTCACGGGCGTGGCGCAGCTGCCGGAGGGGATGGAGATGGTGATGCCGGGCGACAACGTGAGTCTGGAAGTGGAGCTGATCACTCCGGTGGCGATGGATAAGGGACTGCGCTTCGCGATTCGCGAAGGCGGCCGCACGGTAGGCGCCGGAACCGTCACCGAGATCTTGAAATAGGCAGCCAAATGAGCCTTAGAGAACGCATTCGCATCCGCCTGAAGGCCTACGACCACCGCATTCTGGACCAATCGACGACTGAGATCGTCGATACGGCCAAGCGGACCGGAGCGCAAGTGGCGGGCCCCATCCCGCTGCCGACCATCAAGAACCGCTACACGGTGCTGCGGTCGCCGCACGTAGACAAGAAATCGCGAGAGCAGTTTGAGATCCGGACGCACAAGCGGCTCCTGGACATACTGGAGCCCACGCAGGACACGGTGGACGCGCTGATGAAGCTGGATCTTCCAGCCGGCGTGGATGTGGAGATTAAGGCGTTTGGCAAAGGGAAATAAGAATCCGAGGGATCCGCGGCAGGGCTTGGCCGGCGGCGGGTCATCCGATTCCCAGAGGTGTTTATGAGCCCAGGGATTATAGGCAAGAAGATCGGTATGACGCAGGTGTTCCGCCCGGACGGGCAGGTAGTGCCCGTGACTCTGCTCAAGACGGGCCCTTGCGTCGTGGTGCAGCGCAAGACGCCGGCCACGGACGGGTATGATGCGGTGCAGCTCGGATTGATGGAGTTCGCCAAGGCGTCGCACACGAATAAGCCCTCGGCGGGACACTTGAAGAAAGCCGGAGCCGAAGGCGTGAAGTTCCTGCGGGAGTTTCGCATGGAAGCGGGCGATGGCGATCTGAAACAAGGCGACCGCGTGCTGGTGGATCAGTTCAAGCTTGCCGACAAGGTGGACGTCACCGGCGTGAGCAAGGGACGCGGATTCGCGGGGTTAGTCAAGCGGCACCATTTCCGCGGCGGCGATGCCAGCCACGGATCCATGCATCACCGCGCTCCCGGGTCTATCGGATCCTCCAGTTTTCCTTCCCGCGTTTTTCCGGGGATGCGCATGGCCGGCCACATGGGGACGCAGCGCGTCACGGTCCGCAACCTGGAAGTAGTGGGAGTGGATACCGAGGACAACGTGCTGATGGTGAAGGGCGCCGTGCCCGGACCAAATGGTTCCTACGTGATGGTGCGGAGGTCCAAGAGATAAGCATGCCGAGCGTAGACATTTTCGACTTAAAAAATCAGGTGGTTGGTTCGGTGGATCTGGCCGACGAGGTTTTCGGCGCGCCGGTGAATGAGAACCTGATCTATGAAGCGGTACGCCACTATCAGGCGGGACGCCGCGGTGGAAACGCCAAGACCAAGACCCGGCACGAAGTATCGGGCTCGGGCAAGAAGCTGTGGAAGCAGAAGGGCACGGGGCGGGCTCGCATGGGCTCCATCCGGTCGCCGCTGTGGCGTCATGGCGGCACCACTCACGGGCCGCAGCCCCGGGATTACAGCTACAAGCTGCCGCGCAAGATGATGCTGGGCGCGCTGCGTTCGGCGCTTTCGGCGAAGCTGCGCGACGGGGAGCTGAGAGTAGTACGGGAATTCGGGCTGGATGACCACAAGAGCAAGGCGGTGCGCGCGGCGCTCACCACGCTCGAAACCGCAAAAACCGTGCTGCTGGTGGATGCAGGCGAGAATCGCAACCTGGAGCTGGGCGCGCGCAATCTGGCGGGCGTGAAGCTGTGTCAGAGTCACAACGTGACGGTTTACGATCTGCTGGCTCACGCGCATGTGCTGTTATCCGAGGCGGCGGCGCGCAAACTGTCGGAGGCGCTGGCGAAATGACGATTTACGAAGTAATCAAGCGGCCCATCGTGACCGAGAAGGGCGTCGCGAAGAAGGAAGCCGAGCGGACGCTGTGCTTTGAAGTAGCGCTGGAGGCCAACAAGGTTCTGGTGAAAGCGGCGGTGGAGCATTTGTTCAAGGTGAAGGTGGAGACTGTTCGCACTTCGAACCAGGCAGGCAAGCTGCGGCGGCGCGGCCGGTTCGCCGGCTACCGTTCGGACTGGAAGAAGGCTTACGTGAAGCTGAAGGCCGGCGAAAAGATGCCGGAGTACGCGGAGATCTAAGTATGGGGATGAAGAAATTTAGTCCAACCACGCCCACGCGGCGTTTCACCACGCTAGTGACCCGCGAGGAGATCACCAAACAGACTCCCGAAAAGTCGCTGGTGGCGGGCAAGAAGCGTTCCGGCGGCCGTAACAGTCTGGGTCTGATCTCAATCCGGTTCCGCGGGGGCGGGGCCAAGCGGGCCTATCGCGACATCGATTTCAAGCGCGACAAGACCGGCGTGCCGGCGCGCGTGGCGTCCATCGAGTACGATCCGAACCGCTCGGCACGCATCGCGCTGCTGAACTATGTGGATGGCGAAAAGCGCTATATCGTGGCCCCGGCGGGCCTCGAAGTGGGACGCACGGTGAGCTCGGGTCCGGAAGCCGACATCCTGGTGGGCAACGCGCTGCCGCTGAAGAACATTCCAGCCGGCACGGTGGTGCACAACGTGGAGTTGAAGCCGGGCAAGGGCGCGCAGATGGCGCGGTCCGCGGGCGCGCAATGCCAGTTGATTTCGAAAGAAGGCGGAATCGCCTTGTTGAAGCTGCCCTCGGGAGAAGTCCGGCGGGTAGCGATCGATTGCATGGCCACCATCGGACAGGTGGGCAACGTCGAGCATGAGAATGAGAGCCACGGGAAGGCCGGCAAGACGCGCTGGCTGGGACGGCGTCCGCACAATCGCGGCGTATCCATGAATCCGGTGGACCATCCGCATGGCGGCGGCGAAGGCAAGACTTCCGGCGGACGCCATCCGGTGACTCCCTGGGGCCAGCCGACGCGTGGATTCAAAACGCGCAACAACAAGCGCACGGACAAGCATATTGTGAGCCGCAAGGCGAAGAAGAGATAGGGCGGAAACGATGGGTAGATCTCTAAAAAAAGGCCCTTTCACCGATGACCATTTGACGGTGAAGCTGGCCGCCATGAACGAGAAGAACGAGAAGAAGGTGTTGCGGACCTGGTCGCGGCGCTCCACCATTCTGCCGGAATTCATCGGGCACACCGTGGCCGTGCATAACGGCAAGAAGTTCATCCCGGTGTACATCACGGAGAATATGGTGGGGCACAAGCTGGGCGAGTTTTCGCCCACTCGGACATTCAAGGGGCATCAAGCCAAGTCGTCGGCGGACAAGGCCGCGAAGCCGGCATAAACGAGGAATCGAAATGGAAGCACGGGCAGAAGCACGATACGTTCGGACCTCGGCGCAAAAGGCGCGTCTGGTGATTGACCAGATCCGCGGGCAGCGCGCGGGCGAGGCCATCACCATCTTGAAACAGACCAACAAGCGCATGGCGCCGGTGGTGGAAAAGGTGCTGCGCAGCGCAATCGCGAACGCAGAGAACCGTTTCAACGACGTCGACGTGGACCAGTTGTTCGTCACCGAAGCGTACGTCAATGAAGGACCGCGCATGAAGCGCATCCGTCCGGCGCCGATGGGGCGCGCGTACCGCTACCAGCGCAGGATGTCCCACATCGTGGTGAAGGTGGGCGACCGCAATCAGGAGAAGGCATAGTGGGACAGAAAGTACATCCATACGGTTTCCGGCTGGGCGTCACCAAGACCTGGCGGTCGCGCTGGTTCGCCAAACAGGATTACGCGCGCCTGCTGAAGGAAGATCTGGATCTGAAGGATTCGCTGCGGGAGCGCCTGAAGGCGGCCGGCGTCAGCTCGATTGAAGTGGACCGGCCGGGCAACAAGCTGCGGGTCACCATTCGCACCTCGCGGCCGGGCATCATCATCGGACGCAAAGGCGCCGAGATCGAGAAGCTGAAGGTGGATCTGGCCAAGAAGACCAACCGCGAAGTTTTCATCGACATTCAAGAAGTGCATAAGCCCGAACTGGACGCCCAGTTGGTGGCCGAATCCATCGCGCTGCAGCTGGAAAAGCGCGTGGCGTTCCGGCGCGCGATGCGCAAGGCCGTCGATTCGGCGCTGCGTTTCGGCTGCAAGGGCATCAAAGTTCGAGTATCGGGACGGCTGAACGGCGCCGAAATCGCCCGCAGCGAATGGTATCTGCAAGGGCAACTGCCGCTGCACACGCTGCGCGCCGATCTAGATTACGGATTCGCGCAGGCTTACACCACTTTCGGCGTGATTGGGGTGAAGTGCTGGACTTACAAAGGCGAGATTCTGGATGCGGGCGCGCATCGCACTTCGCTGCGCAATGAACCCGAGCCCCGGCGCATGGCGCCGCGCGGAGATCGCCGGGATCGCGACCGCGACCGTGACCGGGGTGAGCGCCGTACGCCGCCTCCGGTTTCCTCGGCCGCTCCGTCCGCGCAGACCTCCGGCTCCGCTGAGCCTTCCACTACGCCGATTCTGCCGCCGCTGACTCCTCCCCAGCAGCAGCCGTCCTGGAAGAAGGAATTAAAGCCGGAAGCCGCGGTGGCTCCTCCGGTGGCTCCTCCGGTGGCTCCTGCGGTGACGGCGCCGGTGACAGCCCCGGTGGTTCCCGAAGCCGCGCCGGCAGCCGAAACCGCGCCGCCGGTGGTACCCGAGCCCGCAGCCGAAAAAGCTCCGGTTGAGAATCAGCCGGACGCCGACAAACCGAGCGAGAACCAATAGCAACTGGAGAATCCTAAGCCATGTTGATGCCCAAAAAAGTCAAATACAGGAAACAGCAGCGCGGGCGCATGACCGGAAAGGCATGGCGCGGCTCTTCGCTCGCTTTCGGCGATTATGGCCTGAAGGCGATGGAATGCGGCTGGATCACGGACCGCCAGATTGAAGCCGCCCGTATCGCCATGACGCGCTTTATCAAGCGCGGCGGAAAAGTATGGATTCGATTGTTTCCGGATAAGCCGATCACCAAGAAGCCCGCTGAAACCCGTATGGGAAAAGGCAAGGGCGCGCCCGAGCAATGGGTGGCGGTGATCCGTCCGGGCAAGATCCTTTTTGAAATGGAAGGCGTAGGCCGTGAAGTGGCCGCGGAAGCCATGCGGCTGGCGGCCCAGAAGCTGTCAATTCCCACCAAGGTGGTTTACCGCGAGTCGACAGCGGCGGAGCGCAGGCAATGAAAGCAGACAAAATACGCGAGTTGGACAATACCGAGCTGGGCCGGCAGGAACAAGACGCGCAGGCGCAGATGTTCCGGCTGCGGTTTCAACTCTCGATGGGGCAGACCGAGGGCATGAAGAAGCTGCGGGTGCTGAGAAAAGACCGGGCGCGCATGCTCACCATTCTGCGCGACCGCGAGCTGCATCCCGATTCGGCTCCCGAGCCGGAAAGCAAGAAGAAGAAATCCAAGCCGGAACCTAAGGCTGTAGCCCGGAAGGCCAAGCCGGCTCCCAAGAAGGCCGCGAAACCGGCCAAGGCGGCAGCCAAACCAGCTAAGCCGGCAGCCGCCGCCAAGAGCGCCAAAGCCAAAGCGTCGTCCAAGAAGAAAGGCAAGTAAGCCATGGCCGAACAAACTACCGGAACTCCTTCCGGACACAAGAACGAAAAGGTTGGGCAGGTGGTGTCGGCCCGGATGCAGAAGACCATCGTGGTGGAAGTAACGCGCCGCGTGCCGCACCCGATCTACAAGCGAATTATCAACAAGCGGAACAAGTTCTACGCGCATGACGAGCAGCAAACGGCGCGCGTGGGCGACGTGGTGCGCATCATTGAGTGCCGCCCCATGAGCCATCTCAAGCGCTGGCAGCTGGGCGAAGTGATCCGCAAAGCCGTGCAAGTGGCGGTGGAGCCCGCGGCTGTGGATCTGGACAG
>JAYTVY010000692.1:0-9246 GCA_043743755.1 Bryobacterales bacterium
CGATCCTCAGACGCGCAAGGCCGACGTGCCCATCTACATCACCGACTCCGCCCGCATATCGGCGGTCGAGGGTTGGAAGCCCCGCCGCGACGCCCCCGCAACACTACACGACATCCTCGAGTGGATCAAGACCCACGAACAAGCCCTTCGCCCCCTCCTCGCCAGTTAACTCCACTCCACCCCACCAATTAAAACTCGTCCAGTCGATGGTCCAGCCGGCAGTGATGCGAAAGACAATAAACAGCACGACCACCGCGAACCCGATGCCGATGCACCCGCCGCGACGCTGCCCGCCCTTGATCCCCTCAGCGATACCGTACGGCGGGCCCCCCGGCCCGCGCGGAGCCCCCCGGCTCCGCCACCCTCCACACCATCACTCCGTTCACCAGCGTCGCCACCGGCCCGCCAGCGGCTCTTCGACTGTGACCGGTTCACATCGTAAGTTCAGCTTCGCTCAGTATCGAAAATCGTAATGTCGGCAGCCGCCCCAGCCGTCAGATGTCCGGCGTCCAGATTCAACACCCGCGCCGGGCAGTTGGTAAACAATCCACATGCCCTCTACCCCACCAAAAAAACCGCACCAACGGAGCCGCGCCCGTAAGGAAGCGAAACGATCCCTCCTCACGCCCCGCCCTCCAAACCCCCGGCCCCCCCCACGCGCCGTCCCCCCCGCCCCCTCACCCCTCACCCCCCCAACTGCCGCCCCCGCTCCCTCAACGCGCTCGTCAGCTTCGCATATCCTTCCGGCGCGAACAGATCAATGCACTGCAAGCCTCGCAGCTTGGCCGGAATATCGCACGGTTCCAGCCTCACCGGAATCAAAAAGATCGCTTCCTCCGGTTTTTCTTCCGCGCGCTCCAGGGCGTAACGCAACTCGCGCTGCACGAAGCCCTCCTTGCGCACGAAAAGCTTGGACAAACAGATGACCACGGAGTCGCTGCGGGACAGGGCTTCCTTGATCTCTTCATCCCAATGGCGCGCGGGCAGAATGTCGCGCTCATCCAGCCACGGCTGGAAACGATCCCGCAGCAGCCGGATATTCAAGTCGCGCACCGTGGGTTTGTCCTCGGAACAGTGGCACAAGAAAACACGCAGCCCGCCGGATGGATTCGTGAAGATCTCGCCCGGCTCGGCGCCCGCGGGCAATTTGAGCCGGCGGCCGCGAAACACCAGAGCCGCGACGCCCACCACAACCAAGAGATTCACAAACGCCGCCGCAGCGGCGCGAAGATAGCTCCCCGAAATCCATTCGTTGAAAGTGGGACCCACTTCGCGGCCATTCATGCTTACCCAGCCGACTCCCGAAATCACGCCTTGCAGCACATCGGAACCGATCAACAGATTGCCGATCTCGATGGGAGCGCCGGCGCTAGCCGCCCGCACGCGGCGCAGGATCTGAGGGGAGCCGATGGGGCTGACCCGCACGCTTTGCGCCTTCAGGCTTAGGGCTTGAAACGGCTCAAACATTCCGCTCGGCCCGTCCCAGTTCGGGGCGCCCGAGGCCGGCATGAACTTGAGCCGTACGGCCGAACCAGCTTCGGATCGCACCTTCACCAGATGCTGCATCACGGTCCGTTCCGTGTCGCCCACCTGCAGGATTTTGTTGCACCCGGGCTGATTGGTCAGCGAGGGATCGCCCATGGTTTGAAATTCGAACAGCAGCGCCGAGCCGGCTGGTTTGATTTCGATTTCGCGCCGGTGCACCCCGCCCGGCAAGCCGAGTTGAAACAGGCGAAGTTCGGCCGTATCGGCACGCTCCAGCGATGCATGCACAGTGGTACGGCACGGCGAACCCTTGGAGCCTGGCGGGTCGTCGCCGGCCATGTAGTTGATCGATTGCGGCGCTGCGGATTCGCCCACCAGAGAACCACTATCGAAGAAAATCTCCACCGCCTCATCGTGCGCTCCGTCATGCGTCAGAAGTGGACCATTCACGGATTCGGGACGAATGAGGATCAATTCCTCGCTGCCCAGGCGCGCAGTGAACGGACTGAACTCGGCCACGCTGTGCGGCTCGGGCCGGCGGACGAACCAAAGATCGGCGAGGCCCGTCAGCGCCAGACAAGCCGCCGCGGCCGCCGCTCGGGATGCGAAGTAGCTCATTCCTCCACAATCACCCTGTCGGCCGACCAGGCCATCACCCAGTTCGCCTTGTCCAGCGCCGACTCCCACGCTCGCACCTGCAAAGTATGATCGCCCGGCGTGGCTTTCTTTCCGTCCCAATCGCGGGAGGGAGTGGTGTCGCGCACGATGCGGTGCATATCCGTGCGATCCTCCAGTTTCGCCACCATCTGCGATTGCGCGGTGACGCATTTCAGGAATTCAGCGCTGACCTTGTCGAAATCGGTGTGCGTGTGGAACCCAAACCTCGCGGTTTCCTTTTGCTTCGGGCGGATATGCTCCGGCGTGAAGCTCACCTGATCGATGGCCACGGATCCAACCGCCCGCTCGCCGCCGCCCAATCCAAACATTCGCGAAAAAACGGGCGTGACCGGACCTAGACCGTCGCGAATGGCCCGGATGGTATAGCGTCCCACGACGGGTTTTTTCGGGAAGTAGGCGGGGATGTGCACAATCGCCTGCTCGCGGCGTCCCGTGGCGCGCAGCCGGTAGCCGATGGGCTGAACGCCCTCGGCCTCAATCGAGAGCTGCAGAACGCCGCCCGGTTCGAGATAATATTCCACCACCACGGGCCAGCCGGCCATACAGAACGCATGGATTTCAAAACCGCTCATGCTGAACTGGTCCGGCGCCTGGGGACCGTTGCGGGCTAGTTGGTGATCCGGTTGCGAGCGCGAGTGCAGCCACGTTCCCAGCGCGATGGCGCCTATTGCTCCGCCGGCCGCCCCCGCAATCCACCCAGTATTGTCGCCTTGCCGGGGAGGGTCGGGCCGCTTGCCGGGATTGGTTTCGCCGTCATGTCCGTGGCCGGGCTGGCCGGTGGTATATACGGGGGCATCTTGCCGGGGTTTCTGCTGGCGATTGGGGGGCGGCGGCGTGTCGTATTTCGGAGGTGGTGCCGAGACTTGCTGCAATAAAAGAGATGCGAGCAGAAGCGTGATGATAGGTTGCATGGGAAGCACGTGTATCTATCGTAGGATAGTGCGCGGGCGGAAAGGCAGGCCGGGAGGCCAGCCCTACAGGGTGTCTAGGGATTGCTTGATACGGTTCGCCAAGGACTGGTAGTCGTCGCCGCTCAGGTGGAGAGCAGGGGCGAATTTTACTTTTACAGGCCCGGGATGCGCCATCTTCCAGGTTCGGTGTAGGACGTGGTCCATCCCTTCGATTCGCACCGGGATCACCGGGACGCCGAGTTTGGCGGCGATCATGCCGACGCCCGGCTGGAACGGACCAATGGCTCCGGTCTCGGTCATTTTTCCTTCGGGGAAAATGAGGACGCACCATTGATCGCTGGAGAGTTCGCTGATATAGCGCAGGGTTTCGAGGACTCCGGGCTCGCGCTGGGCGATGGGGAAGGCGTTGAACAAAAGCACGGAGAGGTAGTAATTCAGGCTGTTGGTGAAGCTGCGGCCTTCAAAGTGAAGGTCGAAGAATCCGCGGCGCATGGCGGGTGCGATGCGATAGCGCCAGCGCGCGGGAAGCGCCGCCAGGATCACGGCGGCGTCCATGTAGCTCTGGTGATTGGCGGCGAAGACCACCGGCGGCTTCAGGTCCCTCAGGTTTTCGAGTCCTTCCACACGAATGTGGGCGAAGATGCGCGTGAGCGGCAGCACGAATCCCGGCAGCGCGAGTCGGCGAACGGCGCGCGCCGGCAAGGAGCGGTTCCAAGCGGGAAACTCCATGGGTGTGTGCCGCGTGGGCGCGATACCGGCTGCACCGGCCAGCTCGGAATCGTCCAGCCCCAGCGCTACCGCACGCTCCACGCGCTCAAGCGACGTCAGCGACTCCAGCGGGACGCTGGGATCAAACCGCGACGATTTTCGCTCCGGCGGCGGCGTGCCGCGAGCGATCTCATGGCGCTTCAGCTTTCCGGTCCCCTCGGTGCGCGGAAATTCGGGATAGGGCCACAACGAGGTATCGCGAATCCTCTGGTAATCGGCGAGACTGGCGTTGGCTGCGCGCACGATCTGCTCGCGGTCCGCGCCTGGTTCCAGGATCAGAACCGCATGCACCCGGTCTGACCCGATTACCGCGGAATCTCGAACGCCGGGCGTGCGGTTCAGGACGTTTTCCACGTCTTCCGGAAACACGTTGAGGCCTTCCGGGGTGACAATCATTTCCTTCTTGCGTCCCAGGATGCTCAGCTCTCCGGTATCGCTCAGCGCGCCCACGTCGCCGGTGTGAAACCAGCCGTCTTCAAACGCACGTGAAGTCTCTTCGGGGGATTCGAAGTATCCGGTGGTGACATTATCGCCGCGCACTAGAATTTCGCCGTCTTCCGCGATCTTGATCTCGACACCGGCAATCGCCTTGCCCACCGAGCCTTTCCGCGCATGAAATGGATGGTTCAGGGTCACGATGGGAGCAGTCTCGGTCAGCCCGTAGCCTTGAATCACGACAAAACCCAGGCGTGAGAAGAAGATTTCCAGGTCGGCCGGCAGCGGAGCGGCGCCTACGATGAAGCTCCAGAACTTCCATCCGAACAGGCGGTGGATCTTGCGGTAGCGCCACCAGCGGTGCAGCCAGTGCATCTTTTCCGGCAGCGCGTCCGCCAGTTCGGGGAACAAACGGATCAGGTGCTCGCGCAGGATCTCTAGAATTTTCGGCACTGAGACCAGCACGGAAATGCGGCGCGTGCGGATCTGTCGCAGGATCTCAACAGGGCTGTACCCGCGCATGAAAACCACCACCCCCGGCAGCATCGGCGGAATGAACGTGGCCATGGCTTGCCCGAACATGTGGCTAAGCGGCAGCAGATTCAAGAAGCGAATGGGACGAAACGGCAACGCCCAGCGGCGGTACTTCAGAACTTCGCCTTCCACCGGCACGATGTTGGCGAGCACATTGCGGTGTGTAATGACCACGCCCTTCGGCTCGGACGTCGCGCCGGAAGTGAAGATGATCTCGGCGGTCTGATCGCGCGTGACGGCGATGGGCGTCGTTCCGGTATCCGCGTGCTCGTCAACCAGGCTTGCGAGCGTCCATTCGGACGCCCACTCCACTTCATCGCCCGTTAATACAGCGCGCGCGGTCACGATCTGCTCGATGCGCCGGACGAAATCCGGGGACGACCGGTAGTCGATGGGGACGGCGATCACGCCCGAGAGCAGGCATCCCCACAAAGCGGCAACCCACTCGGGCCGGTTCTCGCCATAGAGAATTACTTTTTGGTCCGGGCCGATGCCGGCGGCGTGCAAGCGCGCGGCGAACGCACGAGCCATCCGCGCGATTCCGGCGTACGTAAACGAGCGGGTGTGTAGCCCGTCGTCGTGTATCAGAAAGACATCGGGTAGCTCCGCGAAATCCGCGAAGAAGTCGAGCAGCGTCTCGCGCGACAGCGTAGGCTACCCCGCGACCAGCAGCCCCGAGCGCTCCAGCAGAGCGTTGGGATCGGGATCGCGTCCCATGAACTTGCGATACAGCTCGGCGGGATCTTCGGTGTCCCCGCGCGCAAGAATGTTGCGGCGGAAATCGAGTCCCACATCCCGGTTGAAGATTCCCAGTTCGCGGAAGCGCGTAAAGGCGTCCGCGTCCAGCACCTCGGCCCATTTATAGGAATAGTAACCCGCTGCATAAGCCACCGGACTGGAGAACAGATGCGTGAATCCGGCCAGCAGCGCGTAGTCTTTGGGAAGCTGCGCCGCCGCGAACTGCTGAAAAAGTTCCCGCGACCATAGAATCGGGTCGCCACCGCGCTGTGGATCGTACTCGCGATGCAAAGCGAGGTCTACATAGCCGAATCCAAGCTGGCGCATCTGAGCATTGGCGGCGCGGAAATTGCGCGCCCGTTTCATTTTGTCGAACAACTCCTGAGGGACCGCAGCGCCCGTTTCATAATGCCGCGCGAACAAATCCAGGGCATCGCGCTCCCAGGTCCAGTTCTCCATGATCTGCGAAGGCAGCTCGACAAAGTCCCAGGCTACGTTGGCGCCGGCGAGGCTGCGTACTTCCACGCGGCTCAGGCAGTGATGCAGAAGGTGCCCGAACTCGTGGAAGATGGTCTCCACTTCGCGGTGCGTTAACAGCGCCGGCTTGCCGCCCACCGGCGGATTCAGATTTCCGCAGATCATGCCGGCATGCGGCTCCAGCCGGCCCCCCCGATCGGAGCCGGTGATGAAAGCGTCCATCCACGCGCCGCCGCGCTTGTTCTCGCGCGGGTACCAGTCGGCGTAGAAGGCGCCCAGAAGACCGCTTTCGGTTTGATTAGCGTCGTCGTAAATTTCGAAATATTTCACTTGCGGATCCCATACGGGGACTCCCTGACACTCGACAATCTTGATGCCGTAAAGCCGCCGGACGATCTCGAACATGCCGTCCACCGCGTTATCCAGCGGGAAATAAGGCCGTAACTCCTCTTCATCGAACTCGTAAAGCGCGATGCGCTGCTTTTCGGACCACCATGCGATATCGGACGGCTCTAGTTGGGTCTTGCCGGCGAATGCGAGTAGATCCTGATTCTCCTGTTTGAAGCGGGCCTCGGTCTTTTTCTTCAAGTCCGCCAGGAATTCCTGCGCGCGCTGGCCATTGTGGGCCATGCGATCCTCCAGCACGAGGTCTGAAAAATCGCGGAAGCCGAGCAAGTTGGCTTTCTCGCGGCGTAGCTCCAGAATGCGCGCCACCAGCGGCCGGTTATCATGTTCGCCTTCGGTGGAGCGGATGGCGTACGCATGCCACAACTGGGCGCGAATCCCGGGGTCGTTCAAATGAGTCACTACCGCGATATAGCTGGGCGCCTGAAGCGTGAAGCGCCACGCCGGCTCGGGCAGCCCCTTGGAGGCGGCATTTTCACGGGCGGCCGCGACGGCGCTCTCGGGCAACCCGGCCAGTTTCGCTTCGTCGTGAATCACCAGCTCATAGGCATTGGTGGAATCCAGGACGTTCTCGGAAAACTTCGTCGTCAACTTCGAAAGCTCGACGTCGATTTCCTGCAACCGCTGCTTCCCGGCTGCATCCAGTTCCGCGCCATGACGCCGGAAACTTTCGACGGTCTTCTTCAAGAACCGGGCCTTGGCGCCGCTGAGAGCGTGTGCCTCCGGAGTGCCTGCGAATGACTTCACGGCATTCCACAGCGCTGCATTCAGCGGAAGACCGGCGTAGAATGCCATCACCTGCGGCTCCACTACGTTGAAGGCGGCGCGCAGCTCGGGGGTGTTGGCAACGCCGGTGAGATGGCGAACCACGCCCATCGCATATTCCAGAGGCTCGGTGAGATAGTCCAGAGCCTGCATGGTATTCGCGAAGGTGCGCGAACCGGGGGTGGCGATCAAATCGTCCAGGCGGCGGCGCGCCTCTTCGAGAAGCTGCTCGACGGCAGGCTGTACATGTTCGGGCCGGATGAGGTCGAAAGGAGCGCGAAATTCGATCCGGAGGAGGGGATTCAATTCACTGGATGCTT
Organism: Bryobacterales bacterium; assembly: GCA_043743755.1. Taxonomy (GTDB): domain Bacteria; phylum Acidobacteriota; class Terriglobia; order Bryobacterales; family Bryobacteraceae; genus JALYHQ01. The sequence continues at coordinate 7,517 of JAYTVY010000692.1, forward strand.
GCATGGAGCGACGTAACTAGTTTAGCGCTCCGGCTTGTCTACCTCTTTGCGGACTTTGTTCCGGACCTCATTAGCGTCGTGTTTGACTTCGGATCCGGCTTTGCGGGCGTCCTGCTTGATTTCATCTTTCGCCTTTTCGATTTTGTGTTTGGCGAAGTCGGTGTCTTCCTTGGTGCAGGCGGCCAGGGCGGCGAGCAAGACCACAGTGAATATTTTCAAGGGAATCCTCCTTTGAGGTGGACGCTTTGCGCGGGGATAGGTTTCAGGTGGTCGTAACCGCGGATGAGGATTTCGTGAAATCATAGGGGCATCATGGAAAAGCGAACGCTGGGCAAAACTGGGATGAACGTGACCGCACTCGGATTTGGAGGCGCTGAAATCGGATTTGAAAACGCGCCCTATGATCGGGTGGAACAGCTTCTGCACGCGGCGCTCGACGCGGGGTTAAATCTCATCGATACGGCCGAGTGTTATCCGGGCAGCGAGGACATGATCGGACGCGCGGTGAGCGCACGCCGCGACGAATATTTTCTGTTCACCAAGTGCGGCCACGCCTCCGGTATCGATCTCCCCGACTGGGACACGGCGTTGCTTACACGTTCCATTGACCGCAGTCTCCAGCGGCTGAAGACCGACCGGGTCGACTTGATTCAGCTGCATAGCTGTTCGGAAGAGATTCTAAGAAAGGGCGGCGTGATCGATGCGTTGCGGCGGGCGCGCGAGGGCGGCAAGACACGCTTCATCGGATACAGCGGCGATGGCGCGGCCGCGCTGTACGCCGTCGAATGCGGCGCGTTCGATACTCTGCAAACCTCAATCAACATCGCCGACCAGCAGAATATCGATCTGGCTGTACCCGCGGCGCAATTGCGGGGGATGGGCGTTATCGCCAAGCGGCCCATCGCCAACGCCGCGTGGAAAACCGGCGCGAAACCGGCAAATGCTTATCATCACGTCTACTGGGAACGGCTGCAAAAGCTGGATTATGACTTCCTGCGCGGCGAGCTGGAAGAGGCCATCGCCACCGCGCTGCGCTTTACATTGTCGATACCCGGCGTGACCACCGCCATCGTCGGAACCACTCATCCCGAGCGCTGGAAACAGAACGCTCAACTGCTGGCATCGGGACCCCTCGAACCCGAGCGCATGACGGCCATCCGCGAGCGCTGGAAGGCCGCGGCGGAGTCCGGCTGGGTGGGTCAAACCTGAGCTGTGGTATATTCGCTATTTGACGGACCGGAGTCGCAGGATACTCGTCCGCCATCCCATCCTTCTAAGGGTTAGCAGATAAGGAGACATATTATGAAGCTTCGTCCGCTCCACGATCGTGTGCTGGTGAAACGGCTTGAGGAAGAGGAACAAAGCCGGGGCGGGATCATCATCCCGGACAGCGCCAAGGAGAAACCGCAGCAGGCTGAAGTAGTGGCTGTTGGAAACGGAAAATTGAGCGAAGAGGGCGACGTAATTCCGCTGGTGGTAAAGCCCGGCGACCGCATCCTTTTCGGCAAATACGGCGGCTCGGAAATTCGTGTGGAAGGGCAGGAATATTTGATCCTGCGCGAGGACGAGATCCTGGGAGTGTTGGCATGAACCGTCTGACCCGATATGCATTCCTGGCCGTGGCCACCGCCGCGCTGGGCGCGGCTCAAGTGAAGCTGGGCGTCATCAATTCCCAGAAAGCAGTGATAGAAACGGCCGAAATAAAGAAGGCTCAGGCCGATCTGGAAGCC
>JAYTVY010000693.1:0-2441 GCA_043743755.1 Bryobacterales bacterium
GCCGGCTGCGGGCCGGGGGGCCCGCCCTACACGGCTTCGGCGAAGGTGCGGGCTTGGTCGGCGGGGTTGGGGTTTTGTTCCTCGGCGAGGTTGTGGTACCACGCCCGAATGGTGGGCTTGAACTCGGGGTGGGTGAGGATATAAAGCTGCTCGTCGCGGACGGCTTCGAAAACGCGCTCGGCCACCTGCTCGGGAGGGAGTCCCGCGGCGATCAATGAACGGATGCCTTCCGTAATGGCGGGATTGGACGGCGGTGAATCGGTCTGCCCAGCGCGATTGCGCTCGGATTCGCCGATACCGGTCTTGACGAAGCCCGGACAGAGAACCGAAACCTTGATGGCGCTGTGGGCCAGCGCCAGCTCGGCGAACAGCGTCTCAGATATGGTGACCACGGCGTGCTTGGTGGCGTTGTAAATGCCCAGGTACGGACTGGACAGCAGCCCGGCCATTGACGCCGTATTGACGATGTGTCCTTCCCCACCCTGCCGCAACAGAATGGGAACGAACACGCGGATGCCGTGGATCACGCCCCAGAGATTCGCGCCCAGCACCCATTCCCAATCTGCGATAGTACGCTCCCAGATAGGCCCGGGCGGCGATGCAACACCGGCGTTATTGCAAACGATGTGGACCCCGCCGAAGCGGCCGAGGGTCGCGTGGGCGAGAGCTTCGACGCTGTAAGCGCTGGAGACATCCGTCACCACGGCGAGCGTGTCGGCTCCCAGGCTGGAAATCCGATGCGCGGCTGCCTCCAGCGGCTCCTTTTCGATGTCGGCCAGCACAACACGCATGCCTTCGCGAGCAAAGCGTTCGGCCATCGCGAGTCCTATGCCGCTGGCCGCGCCCGTGACGACTGCTACCTTGTTTTGGAATTCTTTCATGTGGCCGCCTTTGAGGAGTCATTGTAGCAAGCGGAGCCGAGGATCCCACGTGTTACCATAAATTACTCCGCCGTATGATTCGTCCCTATCGCGGCATTGTTCCGAAAATTGCCGCTTCCGCATATATCGATCCGAGCGCGCAGGTGATTGGCGACGTCGAGGCCGGCGAGCGCTGCAGCATCTGGCCCAACGTCTGCGTGCGCGGCGACACCAACTCCATTCGCATCGGCGAGGAAACCAACATTCAAGACAATTCGGTGCTGCACTGCGATCCCGGACCGTTCAGGCTTGAGATCGGCAAACGCGTAACGGTTGGTCACATGGCGATGCTGCACGGCTGCACGATTGAAGACGAATGCCTGATCGGCATCGGCGCAATCGTGCTGAATGGCGCGAAAATCGGCGAGGGATCGGTGGTGGCGGCCGGCGCGGTAGTCCCGGAGGGCATGCAGGTGCCACCGGGGAGCATGGTGATGGGCGTGCCCGCACGCATCAAGCGCGAAGTATCCAGCGAAGAGCGCGGGCGCTTCCGATTGAACGCGCAGCACTACGTGGAAGCCGCGCGCAGCTACCGGGAAGAGCCGGTTTGATGATCAAAGCCGTAAAGGGCATGCGGGATATTCTGCCCCCCTCCAGCGGGGTCTGGAATCAAGTGGAGGCAGCCGCGCGCGAGGTGTTTCGCACTACGAATTACCAGGAGATTCGCACCCCTATTCTCGAAGAGACGGCGTTGTTCGCGCGCGGAGTAGGCGAAGAGACCGATATCGTCAGCAAAGAGATGTACACATTCGCGGATCGGGACGATTCCTCGCTGACGCTGCGGCCGGAGGCTACCGCGTCAGTGATGCGCGCCTATATCGAACACCGCCTGGACCAGAAGCCCGGCTTGCAAAAGCTGTACTACATGGGTCCGATGTTCCGGCGCGAGCGGCCGCAAAAGGGGCGCTACCGGCAGTTTTATCAGATTGGCGCCGAGGCAATCGGGTCGGAGTCGCCGGTGGTAGATGCCGAGGTCATCGAAATGGTGGTGGAAGTGCTTCGCCGCGCCGGCCTCACGGGGTTCAAACTATATCTGAATTCGGTGGGCGACGGGAAGTGCCGGCCACAGTATGTATCGCTGCTGAAAGAACGGCTGAAGGATGTGGCGCCGGGCATGTGCGGCGATTGCCGGCGCCGCGCGGAAACGAATCCGCTGCGAGTGCTGGATTGCAAGGTACCCGAGGATCAGCCCATTATCGACGCGCTGCCGTCCATACAGGATCATCTGTGCGAGCCCTGCGCCGAGCACTTTGGCCGGGTTCGCGAGCTGTTGAACGATCGCGGAATCGAATATGAGGTGAAGCCGAGGATGGTGCGCGGGCTCGATTACTACATGCGGACCACGTTCGAGATTGTGCACGGCTCGCTGGGCGCCCAGAACTCCGTACTGGGCGGCGGCCGCTACGACGGGCTGGCGGAAGCGCTGGGATCCCGGGTGCCGGCGCCGGGGATCGGATTTTCCATCGGCGAAGACCGGCTGGTGATGACGGTGGAGCAGGAGCATCCCGAGGCGCGGCAACC
>JAYTVY010000694.1:0-5468 GCA_043743755.1 Bryobacterales bacterium
CACGGCCTGCAGCTGCGCGGTTGAACTGCCCACCGTGCTCACCACCAGCGCGCGCATCGGCGACTCTTCCGCGCTGCGGCATATCACCCGCAGGCAATACTGGACATAGCGGGGATCCCTGAGCGCCATACGATCCGCCAAGGGCCGCAGGGTGATGTTGGTCAAGATCACGAGTCCGGCGAAAATCGCCGAATGTAGCAGGTAACCCATGCCTGCCAGCGTTCCAGCGGCGGCCGAGCACCAGATGGTGGCCGCCGTATTTAAGCCGCGAACGTTCATCCCCTCTTTGAAAATAACGCCGGCGCCTAGAAATCCGATGCCGGTAACTATCTGGCCGGCGATTCGCGCCGGTCCCGTCAGGTCGTTTCCCGCCAGCATGGACGACAGGATAAAAGCGGCCGATGCCCCGGACACCAGCGCGTTCGTCCGCGCTCCCGCCGCCCGGTGCTGCCACATCCGCTCAAACCCCAGCATCGTCCCGACGCCGATGGCGGTGGCCAGCCGTTCGACAAATATGAGTGGGTCCATCATTCCCGGTCACTCGCAATCATACCGTGCTGCTGTTTCAATGCGCGAAGGTATTCTTCCCCAGCTCCAGGTGCAGACGCACAGACGAAATCCACACCGGCCCCCGATCCCGGTTATACGCCGGATTGGAAACATGCTGGAGATCGAAGCTCGCGAAGAATCCCGGTAAGAGCCGCGCATTGTAATAAGACTCCCATATGTATTCCGGTCCATACCGCAATCGCCCGTCCCCGATCAGAAAGTCATAGCCGCCGCGCTCGAGATAGGTCCGATGGATACTCGTGATCCCGCTCCGCGTGAACTCGGAGGCCACCGTGTCGAACTGCCGCCGCCACCGCGGCCCGGTGATCGAAACGCCGGCGGTCGCCAGCCGATCAATGGCGGTGAAAGCGAAACTCTCGGTTTTTCCGTCGTTCCAGCCGACCCGGCCGAATACGCCGATGTCCTTCATCAGCTCCTGTTCAACATTGACGCCGAATCCGTACTTGAGCGTACCGTTGCGTCGCGTGTCCGTTATCACCGGAGCGCTGCCGTTCTGATCCGCCAGCCGGATTGATTCTGCATAGTTGCCGGCCTTGGCATGGTTCAAGTAGTGCAGCACGCGTATAGCGCCTGGATGCTTGCTCACGGTGTAGCGGTACTCGCCCTCGAATACATCGCCGCGATTGCGAAATAATCTGCGGTCAAACCTCAGTCCGTTGGCCACGCGCGGCATCGCGGCGCTGGCATAGCGGAAAGACCAGTTGCGCAAGTGCAGCTCATGCATCCAACCCCAGGTGTACCCGCGTACGTCCGCGGGATAGTCCCAGGCGCCGTTGTACATCACTGACCAGCCCAGGAACTGCGTTCGCGGATCATGCGAGTAGCGGTTGTTATCGAAAAAGTCCGTCAAAGTGAAGCGCCCGGCCGTGACGGTATAACGGTTCATCGGCCGCTGGCCCGCCAGCTGGTTCGCTTCGCTCTCGACAGACTCTTTCTCGCCGCCGAATCCGAAGTCATGCGAAATGTAGAGGCGCGCCAGGTATGGCTTAGGCGTCGCGGAAGCCACTCGCGGCAGCTCGCCGTTCGAGGAATTTGCCAGCCCGGAAACGCCGCTGAACCCCCGGCCGCCGGCCATTTCAGGATCGAAGTAGAGTGCCGTATTCGGCGACAGCCGCAGTCCCAGAAACAGCGTTGTGGTGAGCGAAACGTCCCGCTCCATGTAATCCTGCAGGCTGAACCGCCCGGAGTAGGGCGACCGAAACGTCCCGTGATACTGGCCCACGGAGGTCGCCTGATAGTACAGGTTCCAGCGCTCGGGCGTCGGCGTCTGCTCAGGCGTCTGTGATTGTTCTTGCGCCCAGCCGGCAGCGCCCACACTCGAGAACAGACAAAGCGCGCCAAACAGTCGAATTCCGGTCGAGTTCACCTTCTCATTGTCCTTCCTGCCACTCCGCCCGCGATCTGATCCATGCCCTCCGAGCCTACCTGAAATAGTGAGGCCGATTAGCAACCTGCGACCACCCGCTCGCGACAAATCGCCGTCTGCTTCAACCTCACCGCCTCCAGGCGGTATACTTGGGATGTTCAAGGAGCCAATTCCCATGAAGACTTACGCGAAGTTTGCGGCCCTGGTAGTCGTGATCGTGGGTGTGCTGGTGTGGCTTGCCATGGGCGGCATCAGCGACAGCAAGACGTATTACAAGACCATCTCCGAGCTTAACCAGATGGGCGATCAGGCCAAGGGCAAGCGTTTGCGCGTGGGCGGGTTGGTGCAGAAAGGCACCATTGCTCGTACGGGTAAGGACGTCACCTTCATCCTGCAGCAGGACGCCATGAAGCTGACCGTGGTTTACAGCGGCAGCGAACCCTTGCCTGACACCTTCAAGGATGGCGCCGAAGCACTGGCCGACGGCAAGCTGGGTGAGAATGGCAAGTTCCAGGCGAGCAAGATCCAGGCTAAATGCGCTTCCAAATACGAAGCCAAACCTGTGGCCAAGCCTGCTAGCCGCGCGAGCATGTAGAATCGAGAACCACACATGGAAAACGTAGGAGCCCTCGCGATTCTTCTGGCGTTCTGCCTCGCGGTCTACGCGACGCTGGCCTCGGTCGTCGGCCGGCTGCGCCGGAACGTCTTCTTGACCGTCAGCGGCGAGCGCGCCGTCTACTCGGCCTGGTTTCTGGTCACGGTAGCCGCCGGCATCCTCATCTATGCGCTGTTGAACGGGATGTACACCATCCGCTATGTGGCCGCGCACACCGATGACGGCATGTCCAAGATCTACAAGTTCACTGCGTGGTGGGGCGGCCAGGAAGGGTCGCTCTTGTTGTGGTCGTGGATACTCGCTACCTATGCGGCCGTCGTGGTGTTCAGAAACCGCCACAAGTTCCGCGACATGATGCCCTGGGTGGTCGGCATCATGTGCGCCACGCTCAGCTTCTTCCTGTACTTGATCACGTTCATGCTCAGCCCGTTCCGCGTCACCGTGGCCGGCCGCGGCAATGTGGTGGAGACGGTGGGACAAGGCCTCAACCCGCTGCTGCAGTACTGGACCATGGTGATCCATCCGCCCATGCTGTATCTGGGCTATGTCGGATTCACCGTGCCGTTCGCGTTCGCGATTGGCTCCTTGATCACCCGGCAGCCGGGCGAAGCCTGGATCCACACCACCCGCCGCTGGACCATCGTGACGTGGCTGTTCCAGAGCACCGGCATTCTGCTGGGCGCTGGATGGGCGTACGCGGTGCTCGGATGGGGCGGCTACTGGGGCTGGGATCCGGTGGAAAATGCCTCGCTGCTGCCTTGGATCACCGCTACCGCGTATCTGCACTCGGTGATGATGCAGGAGAAGAAGGGCATGATGAAGATCTGGAACATCGTGCTCATCTCCGCGACGTTCTTCCTGTGTATCTTCGGCACTACGCTCACCCGCGCGGGCCTGGTGGCTTCCGTGCATGCCTTTGCGCAGTCGCCCATTGGCAAATATTTCGTCACATTCCTGATCGTGGGTATTGGATCCACCATTGTGTTGATCCTCTCGCGCATGGATTACCTGAAAAGCGAAGCGAAACTCGAAAGCGTGATCTCACGCGAATCCAGCTTCTTGTTCAACAATTTGATCCTGTTAGCCAGCTGCTTCGCCGTGCTGTGGGGCACGCTGTTTCCGGTGATCTCCGAAGCCGTCACTGGAGAGAAAATTAGCGTGGATGCGCCGTTCTTCAATCGCGTGAATATTCCCATCGGGCTGTTCTTGTTGTTCCTCACCGGCGTTGGTCCGCTCATCGCGTGGCGGCGCAGCTCATTTGAGAGCCTGAAGCGATCTTTCATGTGGCCCACCCTGGCCGGCGCCGGACTGATCGGTGTGTTGTGCGCCTTCCGTGTCTGGGAGCACCCTTACGCGCTGCTTTCCTTCGGCTTGTGTATGTTCGTGGCCACAACGATTCTGCTGGAGTTCTGGAAGGGCGCAGGCGCCATCCGCGCCAAGAACGGGATGGGCTTTCTGCCATCCATGGTGGAGCTGACTCATCGCAACACGCGGCGCTATGGCGGATACCTGGTCCACATGGGCATCGTCTTCATGTTCATCGGCTTTACCGGATCGGCTTTCAACCAGAGCGAAACCGGAGTGATCCCCGCGGGCGGATCCATGCGTATCGGAAAGTACGATCTGAAAATTTCCGACATGCTGGAAGGCGACAACCCGAATTATGCCTGGCGTCGCGCCATCGTGGATGTCACCAGCGGCGGCCGCGCCATCCAGCAAATGGAGCCGGAACAGCGCGCCTACAAAGCCAGCAAGCAGCCCGCCTCCATCGTTTCCATTCGGCGTCGGCTGAATGAAGATCTGTACGTGAACTTCGCCGGCCTCTCGGACGACGGCCGCGGCGGAGTGGTGCAAGCCTACGTCTTTCCGCTGGTTTCCTGGATCTGGATCGGCTACTGGGTGCTCTTATTCGGAACGCTGGTTTGCCTCGTGCCCTCCAAGGTACGGTTGTCCTACGCGCGTACCGAGATCGTGGGCATCGCAAAGAAGAAGGTTCCGATTGAAAACTAGTATTCTGCTGCTGGCCATGGCCGCCGTGGGCCTCGCTCAGACCGGCACCGAAGTGATGACTCCGGAAGTCCGGCGCGTTGGCGATAAGCTGGCTTGCCTGTGCGGCATCTGCAATAACACCGTCGGTACCTGTCCCATGCTGCGTTGCGAACACTCCTTTCCCGCGCGCACCCGCATCGCGAAAGGTCTGGCCATTGGCAAGTCGGACGATCAAATCGTCAAGGCGGAAGTGAAGGCGTTCGGATTGCGAGCGTTATCCGGACCGCCCAGTGAGGGATTCAGCCTGCTCGCCTGGGTGATGCCGATGATCGCGCTTGCCGTTGGACTGGGCGTGGTTGCGCTGGTTTTCAAGCGATTGCGTCCCCGCACGGCCATGGCCGGTGCGCCGGACATGGATCATGAAGTACTTGACCGCTACCACGGCCAGATTGAAAAAGAAGTGGCCAAGCTCGAATAGATGGTACTTCTCTCGGCCGTACTCATCACTGTAGGCACGCTCGTGTTTACGCTTCTGGTCCGCGGCCGCGATATTCCCGAAGCGCCGCCCGTCTCCCCTGTACAGCACCTCGAAGAACGCAAAGCCCAGATCTACGAAAACCTGCGCGATCTCCAGTTTGAATACCGCGTGGGAAAACTCTCCGATGAAGACTATCAAAAGACCAAGCTGAGCCTGCAGCGCGAACTAGCCAAAGTGCTTGCCGAAATCGAATCCATTGCAGGACCGGCGTCCCCGCCCGCCGCCGCCGCCGCTCCCCCTCGCCCCGATGGCAAAACCTGCCCGCACTGCGCCGCGCGCTTTCCGCGCCCGATGAAATTCTGCGGCGAATGCGGCAAGGCAATGTCATGAAGACATTCCTTTCTCTCCTGGTCCTCGCCGCCGCGCTCCACTCCGCCCCCATCGACGGC
>JAYTVY010000695.1:0-4462 GCA_043743755.1 Bryobacterales bacterium
ATCGCCGATGCGTCGGGGGAGGTGACGAAGGTGCGAGTCAAGAAATCGGCGGCCGAGATCGCGGCGCTGCGGCACGCTTCGGATGTCTCGGTGGAGGCCCATCGCGCGGCCTGGAAGCGCATAGCGGGCGGCGTGTATGAACATCAGATTGCCGCCACTCTAACGGGCACGTATCTGGAAAACGGCTGCGAGGGTCCCGCGTACACGCCCATTGTCGGCGCGGGGCCCAATGGGGTGATCCTGCACTACACGGCCGGCAACCGGCGCATGGATTCGGGGCAAGTGGTGGTGATTGACGCGGCGGCGGAATGCAATCATTACGCCAGCGACATCACGCGCAGCTTGCCGGTGGGCGGCAAGTTCACGGCGCGGCAGCGCGAGTTATACGAGATCGTGCTGGGGGCGCAGATGGCCGCGATCGCCGCGGTGAAGCCGGGCGCGATTCTGAAGGGAAATGAAGTAGGGCTGGGGAAGATTGCATTCGATTACATCAACACGCACGGGAAGGATCTGCACGGGCAACCGCTGGGAAAGTATTTCGTGCATGGGCTTGGGCATCAGGTGGGCATCGACGTGCACGATCCATCCTTGCCGAACGGTTTGCTGGAGGCCGGGATGGTGATTACGATTGAACCCGGAATCTATATCGCCGAAGAAGGCATCGGCATCCGCATAGAAGACGTGGTGCTAGTCACGGAGAAGGGCGCGGAAGTACTCAGCGCGGCGCTGCCCAAGGAGCCGGACGAAGTTGAGAAAGCGCTGGTCCGCTAGACTCATTCTCGGCTACGTGGGAGTGCTGGCCGCGTGCTTCGCGGCGGGCGTGGTGGCGGGATGGACGCCGATCGCAAGCCGCATCGACGACTACGCAGTGGACTGGATGTTCAACCTGAGCCCGCCGGTGGCGAGCAAGCAGCCGGCCGCCGTGATCCTGGCCATTGACGATGCGACGTTCAACAAAATGGGGGGCGTCCGGCATTACCGCGGCATGCTGGCGAGCGGGCTGGAACGGCTGGCTACGGCGCGTCCGAAGCTGGTGGCAATCGACTTCATTCTGGAGGACGCGGGCGATCCGACGGAGGATGCAAGGCTGGCGCGGGCGATGACAGCGACGCCCAACCTGATTCTGGCGGCCGACCTGGTGGGTGGCAAGTGGGAAGATCCGCTGCCGATATTCCGCGCGCATGCGGCCGCACTGGGACATGTGAAGCCGGATGAAGAATCGCGCGACGGCGTGACGCGCGAGATTCCGCTGGAGAAGCGAACGGATTCGGAGCGGCACTGGGCTTTGTCGCTGGAAGCTTTTTGCCTGTTTCAGGGCGCCAGGATTCTGGAATCGCCGGACGATCTTCAGATCGGCGGCACGCTGATCCCGGCGCGTCATGAAAATAACCGGCCGCTGCGGGTGTTATACACGCGGAATATCCCCAAAATATCGCTGCAGGCGCTGGTGAATGGCGCCAGCGCGGCGGGGGAGTTCACCGGCCGGGCAGTGTTCTTCGGGGTCACGTCGCTGAGCGCGGCCGACGATCGCGTTCAAACGCCGTTCAGCAAAATATCAGGCGTGGAGGCGAATGCCGAGGCGTTCGAGACACTGCGGCGCGGGCGCTTTCTTACGCCGGCGTCGAACCTCGCGGTTCTGGGGGTTTGCGCGGCGGTCGCGATTCTGGCGGGCTTGATTTTCGCGTTCCTGCCGGGGCTTCCGGCGTGGCTGTCCGGCGGCGCGTTGCTGGCAGGAGCGCATGGCCTGCTGTTCGCACTGTTCCGGCAGGGCGTCTTATTTCCCTGGTTCGCCACACTCTCGTCCACTTGGCTCACGATAGCGGGAGCGGCCAGTTACCAGTATTTCGTGGTGCGCCGCCAGTTGACGCGGTCCGAGAACGAGCGCACGCGCTATCAGGAAGCCATTCACTTTGTCGCTCACGAAATGCGGACTCCGCTGACGGCGATACAGGGATCCAGCGAATTGATGGGCCGCTACAACCTGAATGAGGTGAAGCGCAAACAAATCGCCGAAATGATAAACTCGGAGTCTAAGCGCTTGAGCCGCATGATCCAAACCTTTTTGGATGTGGAGCGCCTTTCCGACGGACAGATGGAGCTGAAACGCGAGCCCTTCGAGGCGCGCCAAATTCTGGACTCCTGCCTCGACCGCGTCGCTCCCATCGCGGAGCGGAAAAATATTCGTCTGGAACGGGAAGGAGAGATTGAAGGCGTGCTGACAGGCGACCGCGAACTGATGGAATACGCGCTCTATAACCTGCTGACGAACGCGGTGAAATACTCGCCGCCGGATACGGAGGTTCGCGTGTCGGGACGGAAGGAAGGCGGGCAGGTGCGCGTGTCGGTACGGGACCAGGGGATCGGCATGGATTCCAAGGAGCTGAAGAAGATTTTTCAGAAATTCTATCGCACACAGCGCGCGGAGGCTTCCGGTGAGGCCGGCACGGGAATCGGGCTCTCACTGGTGGAACAGATTGTGGTGCACCACGGCGGCCGTATCGAAGTGACCAGCGCGCCGGGCAAAGGGTCGTGCTTTACGGTGGTGCTGCCGGCCTCCGAAGGGGCCCGCAAGGCGCCGACGTTGTCGGTGTCGAGGGATTAAGACATTGCAGAAACTGCTGATTGTGGAAGATGACAACTCGGTGCGCTCCACTATTGTGACCTTCCTGGAGCTGGAAGGATACGACGTGGAAGCGGTGGCGTCAACGCGCGAGGCGCTGGACCGGCTGAAGATCAATGCTTATCCGATCGTGATCTCCGATATCTATCTGGACGAGCGGACCGGGCTGGACGTGCTGGAAACCGCGCGCAGTCGCGATCCCAACTGCGCCGTGATTCTGATGACAGGCCGGGGATCGATGGAAACCGTGATGAAGGCCACGCAGGGGGGCGCCTTCGATTACCTCGCCAAGCCATTCGAGTTGGATCGAATGCTGGATACGGTAAAGCGGGCGGAGGCATCTATCGCCAGGCACGAGGAGGCCGAGGAACCCGAATCCGCGATTGAAGATCTGCCGGAGAGCGAAATGATCGGCAGCTCGCCGGCGATGATCGACATCTACAAGACCATTTCGCTGGTGGCCCCGACGAATGCGACGGTGCTTATCGAAGGCGAAACGGGCACCGGCAAGGAGATGGTGGCCCGGATGGTCCACAACAACAGCGCGCGCGCGAACCAGCCGTTCGTGCCGGTGGATTGTGCGTCCATCGCGCCGGCGCTGGTGGAGAGCGAGCTGTTCGGGGCCCTGAAGGGGGCGTATACGGGAGCGGATCGGGACCGGATCGGCGTATTTGAAGCGGCCTCCAACGGCACCGTGTTTTTGGACGAGATCGGCGATCTGGAACAGAATCTGCAACTGAAGCTGCTGCGTTTCCTGCAGGAAAAAGAGGTTCGTCCGCTGGGCGCGGTGCGCGGGCGCAAGGTGGATGTGCGCGTGATCGCGGCGACGAACCGCGACTTGAAGAAGATGGTGGACGACGGCAAGTTCCGCGAGGATCTGTGGTACCGGATCAATGTGGTTCGCATGGTTCTGCCTCCGCTGGTGGACCGGCGGGGGGATGTTCCGCTGCTGGCGCATTACTTCCTGAAGAAGTACAACGAGCGGTACAGGCAGCAGGCCCGGCTGACGGAATCCGGCGTGGGCGCGCTGCAGAATTACAGCTGGCCGGGCAACGTGCGCCAGCTGCAGCATCTGATTGAGCGGCTGACGATTCTGGCTTCCCACGGGCGCATTGACGATCGCGCGGTGGAAGAAGCTATTTCGCTAGCCGAGCCTCGCGATTTGGCGAGCGATACATTGGCCGATACGGAAGCGGAGCAGATTCGTCGCGTACTTGCGGCTACCGGAGGAAACAAGAGCCGGGCCGCGAAGATTCTGGGGATCGAGCGGAAGACGTTGTATCGCAAGCTGGAGCGGATGACGCTGTAGAAGACGGCGATTAATTGGGCGCCAAAGCCGCGGCGCCGATGGTGCGCATCACCGACTTGACTCGAACCGAGTATTCGGGCCGTGGATTGTAGATGCTGAGGATTTGGTTGACATTCTTGTCCCGATAGCGGGGAGAGGTCCCAAGTTGGGCGGCGACCATGTGAATCGACGCTCGAACCGAGGGGAACCTTCGATGGCAGGAATCCCAGCCGAAGACGTTGTTGTTGCGATAAAACTTGCCGGCGCTGGACTCGACCAGCGAGATGCTGGGCAGCAGACGCCAATCGAGATCATTCTTATCGGCCGCGATCAGGAATTCCGGAGCCAAATCTTTCAGGGGGCTATTGTGCACTGCGAAAAATTTGTGCAAATGGAAAAGCCTGGGGTCAGTGATCGGCGGGGCCGTATCCCCCTTTCGATGCTCTAAATCAGCGACTGCGGGCACCGCCAAAAGTCCTGCCAGCACTACCATTTCAGTGGAAACAATTCTCTTCACGTAGCTCTCCTCATAGTTTTTTGATCTCAAGAAAGCG
>JAYTVY010000696.1:0-6932 GCA_043743755.1 Bryobacterales bacterium
AGGACCATGTCGACGACGTGGCCGACATAGTGCGCCAGGCCAAATCCGATATCGTCAAGCGGCAGGCCGAGCAAGCGGTGCAATGGGAAATCGTGCAAAAGAACCTGCGCCAGTCCAAGGCCGACTACGAAAAAGCCCAGCTCGATGCGCGCACCGCCGGCATTCTCACCGAGATTGAGCGCGAGCTGCTGCAACTCACCGTGGAAGAAACCGGCGCGCGCTACAAGCAGTTGCAAAAGGACCTGGAATACCACCGCGCTGCGAATGCCGCCGAAATCCGCATTCTTGAAATTACTCGCGACCGCCAGGAACGTCATCTGCTGCGCCACCAGCGCGACCTTGACCACTACACCATCAACGCCCCCATGGACGGCCTCGCCGTGATGCAGCAAATGTTCCGCGGCGGCGACATGACCCAGATCCAGGAAGGCGATCAAATCTGGCCCGGCATGCTGTTCATGAAAGTTGTGAACACCAGCACCATGCAGGTGGAAGCCAAAGCCAATCAGGCCGAGAGCAGCGATCTGCGCGTCGGCCAGAAAGTAAAAATCCACCTGGATGCATTCCAGGGCCTGGAATTTACGGGGACTGTCCACAGCATCGGCGCCCTGGCCGTCGGCGGCTGGATGCAGAATTACTACATCCGCAATATCCCCGTGAATATCTGGATCGACGGTTCAGACCCGCACCTGATTCCCGATATGTCGGCCGCTTGCGATATCACAATTGAGCCCGAGAGCGCGACGCCCGTTGCCGCTGTTCCGCGAACGGTCCCACGAAGTCAAGAAGTGACCGGCAAGGTGGAGAGCGGCAGAGGCGGAGAGAGAGTGGGCGAAGCGATAAAGGCGAAAGTCACGCTGAAGCGCCGCCCGCCCACCGGTTAAGTGCGCGCGCGCCTGGAGCGATACTTCCAGTTCGCCGCGCTGGGAACCAACTGGCGCACCGAGGCCTTGGCCGGGTGCACCACGTTCGTGACCATGGCGTACATCATTTTCGTGAACCCGTCCATACTGCGCGAAACGGGGATGCCGTTCACGGCGGTGGTGGCGGCCACGTGCTTGTGCGCAGCGTTCGGGAGCATCCTGATGGGCGCGCTGGCGCGCTATCCCATCGCGCTGGCGCCGGGCATGGGCCTGAACGCATATTTCACCTACACGGTGGTGAAAGGCCTGGGCGTCCCCTGGCAAACCGCGCTGGGGGCGGTGCTTCTTTCGGGCGCGGCGTTTCTGATCCTCACCGCGATCGGCGTTCGCCGCATGATTGTGTCCGCGATTCCCTTTGAGCTTTATTCGGCGGTGGCGGCCGGCATCGGACTCTTCATCGCCTTCATTGGATTGCGTAACGCGGGAATCGTGGTTCCCAATGCCGCCACCATCGTCGCCATGGGAAATCTGCGCGCGCCGGGCACGCTGCTGGCGATATTCGGCCTGCTGCTGATTGCCGCGCTGCTGGCTTGGAAGGTCCGCGCGGCGATTCTGATCGGTGTGCTGGCCACCACGGCGCTGGGCATCGCCTTTGGACAGGTGGAATGGCATCCGAAGCTGTACTCGCTGGCGGACATTAGCGCGACAGCATTCGCGCTGGATATTCCTGCGGCGCTGCGCATCGGATTCCTCGAAATCGTATTCGTATTCCTGTTCGTCGATTTGTTCGATAACGTCGGCACGCTGGTGGCCGTGGGCAAGAAAGCCGGGTTGTTCGATAAGGCCGGGCAGATTCCGCGCATCAATCGCATTCTGTTCGCCGATGCCGGCGCGACCATCGCCGGATCGCTGGCGGGAACATCCACGGTGGTCAGCTACATAGAAAGCGCGGCGGGCGTGGTAGCCGGCGGACGAAGCGGGGTCACCGCCATCGTGACGGGACTGCTGTTCTTCGCGGCGCTGTTCGTCGCGCCGCTGGCGGGGGCCATTCCCGCGGCCGCCACCGCGCCCGCGCTGATCGTAGTGGGCTCGCTGATGATGTCGCATGTGGCCGAGATTCCGTGGTCGAAAACCGTGGTGGCGATTCCGGCGTTCCTGACGATTGTGACCATTCCACTGACGTTTAGCATCGCCAACGGGCTGTCCATCGGGTTCACGGCGTACACCGTATTGAAGATGGCGCGCGGCGAGTTCCGGGACGTGAACTGGCTGGTGTATGTGCTGACGGCCCTGTTCCTGGCGCGGTTTATCTATCTGGGAACGGGGTGATCACACCACATATAATGGACTGTCGCATGCGCAACCTCACCTTATCGGCGCTCCTCTGCTCGGCCTCGGCGCTGCTGGCCGCGCCGCCTTACGATGCCGCATGGTTCAGCGGGATGCAGTGGCGCAGTATCGGGCCGAACCGGGGAGGGCGATCGATCACATCGGCGGGGAGTCCGGGGCGGCCGTTTGAGTATTACTTCGGCGCGGTGGGCGGCGGCCTTTGGAAAACTACCGATGGCGGCGCCACCTGGAAGCCGGTGACCGACGGGCAACTGCACAGCTCGTCGGTGGGCGCCGTCGCGGTGTCGGAATCGAACCCGGATGTGGTCTACATCGGCATGGGCGAGACGGAACTGCGCGGGAACATCATGCAAGGCGATGGTGTGTACAAATCGACGGACGCCGGGAAGACCTGGATGCACATGGGCCTCGCCGATTCGCAAGCCATCGCGCGAATTCGTGTGGATCCGTCCAATCCCGATGTGGTTTATGTGGCGGCGCTGGGGCATCCTTACGGAGCGAACCAGGACCGCGGCGTGTTCAGGTCACGGGACGGCGGCAAGACGTGGCAGAAGGTGCTGTTTCGAACGGATCGGGCCGGCGCGGTGGATTTGTGTATCGATCCCAGGAATCCCCGCGTGCTCTTCGCGGCCATCTGGGACGTGTACCGAACCCCGTGGAGCTTGTCCAGCGGAGGGCCTCAAAGCGGGTTCTATAAATCCACCGATGGCGGCGACACGTGGGCTGAGATCACGCGCAACGCCGGACTGCCAAAGGGCATCCTCGGCAAGATCGGAGTGAGCGTTTCGGGCGGAGATTCGAACCGGGTGTACGCGATTGTGGAAGCCGAGGACGGCGGAGTGTTCGTTTCCGACGACGCGGGAGCGACCTGGAAGCGGGTTAGTGAAGACCGCCGATTGCGCCAGCGCGCGTTCTACTACTCGCGAATTTACGCCGATCCTAAGGCGCGCGATACAGTGTACGTGCTCAATACGGGATTCTACAAGTCCATCGATGGCGGCAAGACTTATAAGACGATCCGCGTGCCGCACGGCGACAATCACGACTTGTGGATCGCGCCCAATGACCCGCTGCGCATGGTCAACAGCAACGACGGCGGCGGGAACGTATCCATCAACGGAGGCGAAACCTGGACCGGCCAGGCGTATCCCACGGCGCAGCTTTATCATGTGGCCACCACGCGCGATGTTCCGTATCATGTGTGCGGAGCGCAGCAGGACAACACGACGATCTGCGTATCCAGCGAAGCCGCCGGGCGCGGACGGACTGCCGGCGCGATGTACCCGGTGGGCGGCGGCGAGAGCGGCTACATCGCACCGCATCCGGAGAATCCGAATCTGTTCTACGCCGGCAGCCAAGGGGCGCTGCTCACGCGCTTTGACCGCCGCAGCGGATACACGCGCGATATCCAGGTGTATCCCATGTTCTTCTCCGGCCAATCCGCTGGAACGCTTAAGGAACGCTGGCAGTGGACTTTCCCCATCGTGTTTTCGCTGCTTGATTCCGGGGTGCTGTACACTTCCTCGCAGCATTTGTGGCGCAGCACGGATGACGGGCATAGTTGGGAGCAAATCAGCGGCGACCTGACGCGCGCCGATCCCAAGACGCTGGGGGATTCGGGAGGTCCCATCACGAAGGACCAGAACGGTCCGGAGATTTACGGCACCATCTTCACCATTGCGCCGTCACGCAGGGACGCCAAGACCATCTGGACCGGATCGGATGACGGCCTGGTATTCATCACGCGCGACGGCGGCAAGAGTTGGACCAACGTCACGCCGCGTGAGTTGCCGGCATTCAGCCGCATCAGCCTGATCGACGCCTCGCCGAACGCCGCGGGCACGGTGTATCTGGCGGCCAAGAGCTACCAGATGGACGACCGGCGTCCATATATTTTCAAGACCGGCGATTACGGCAAGACCTGGACGAAGATTGTGAACGGCATCCGCGAGGACGATTATGTTCACGCGGTGCGCGAGGATCCGAAGCGCGAGGGGCTGCTGTTCGCGGGCGCTGAGCACGGCATTTACGTTTCGTTCGATAACGGAGCGCAGTGGCAATCGCTGGCGCTGAATCTGCCGGATACTCAGGTGGCGGATCTGGTGGTGGAAGGCGACGATCTGGTGATCGGCACGCACGGGCGGTCATTTTACGTTCTGGATGATATTAATCCGCTGCGGCAGATTACGCCTGGCACGGCGAGTGACGAAGTGCATCTGTTCCGGCCGCCAACCGCGGTGCGCAATGTAAGCCAGGCGAAGATCGACTATTTCCTGAAACAGCCGGCGGACAAAGTTCAAATCGAGATTATCGACTTGAAGGGACAAGTGCTGCGCACGTTCACGGGTACGGCGGACGACGACAAGAAGCGTCCGGGCGCCGGCGAAGGAGACGGGGAAGACGAAGAATTCGGGCCGCCGCGGGCGAAGCCGGTGCCGAGGAAGGCCGGGCTGAATCGGTTCGCTTGGGATCTGCGATATCCGGGAGCCAAGGGATTCCAGGGGATGATCCTGTGGGGCGCGCGCGGCGATTCGGGACCGCTGGCGGTTCCGGGGCCGTATCAAGTGCGGCTTTCGGCGAACGGCCAGACGTTGACCGAGCGCTTTGACCTCGAAAAGGATCCGCGGCTGGACAGCGTAACGGTGGCGGGGCTGACCGAGCAGTTCAAGCTGGCGATCGCGGTGCGCGATAAAACCACCGAGGCGAATGAAATGGTGATTCTAGCGCGCGAGCTGAAGAAGCAGATGGAGGATCGCCTGAAGAAGAATCGGGACGCGGCGTTGAAGGCCGCACTGGATCGCTTCGGGGGCAAACTCAGCGCAGTGGAAGAAGAAGTTTACCAGGTGCGCAATCGCAGCAATCAGGACCCGCTGAATTTTCCCATCAAGCTGAACAATAAGCTGGCGGCGCTGCGGCGCAGCATCGAGACGGGCGATGGGACGCCCACGGCGGGATCCTATACGGTGTTTCGAGAGCTTTCAGATCAACTGGCGGCGCAGAAGGCGCGGCTGGACGATGCACTGAAGAGCGAGCTGCCGGAAGTGAACCGTATGTTGCGCGAGCGGAACCTGCCGGAACTGTCGCCCACGACGATCGAGTCGAAAGAGTGAAAAAGGTCTTTCACTTCGAAGCATCGCGCGAGCAATACCATTGCGACGGCGCCATTGTGTGGTGTTTCGATAACCGCTTCGAGCTGGGCTTCCGCAAGTTCCTGAAGCACATTGGCATCATGAATTCGGATCCTATCAAGATCGCGGGCGGCGCGAAGGGGCTCGCCTCGCCGGAGCGGAACGTCGAGCGCGAATTCGTAATTGAGCAGATCCGCACGTCCATGCGGCTGCACGGCACCACGCGGGTGATCTTGATGCTGCATTCCGATTGCGGTGCGTACGGCGGGCTGGCTCAAGGCTTCGGCGGGGATACAGCCGCGGAAGCGGCACATCACAAGGCGGAACTGCGCCGCGCAGCCGCGAACGTGCTGGAGGATATTCCGGGGCTGGAGATTCAGGCTTATTTTGTGGATTTCGAGGGCGTCTGGGAAGCGGAGTTGGGTAGTTGATTTCGGCGCCAGAGTTCATGCACGCCACCGGACTCCCAGATCCAGTGGCTTTCGGCAATACTCCAGGCTGCGCTGCATGTGGTCGAGCTGCTGGATCTTGAGGGCGTCCATGTATTTTTCGCGCTGGCCGGCGACGTCGGCCTCGATGTGCGGCTGGTCGTACGGGCGGCCTTTGCGGGCAAGGACGAGGAAGCGCGACAAATCGCGCGAGCGGGCGCGCGGGAACCATTTTGACCAGAACTCGGGTGAATAAACCGGAAGCACCACGGGAGGGCGCGCGGTGATGGGCTTCGAGTAGATCGAGACCGGCGGCAGGATCTCAGCCGCGCGCGCCACCAGCGCCTTGAAATCCACGGTCCCCTCGCCCAAAGGGACCCATTGGATGGCGATCCCGTCCGGATGCTGATACACCACGGAATCGCGGAGATGGAAGGATACGGCATACGGGCCGAGTTCCTCGACGGTGGTGAGCGGGTCCTCGGCGACGAATACGGGGTTGCCCGTGTCGAGGTATGAGCCGACGAACTCCTTGCCGGCGGTTTCGATGAGCTGGCGCGTTTCCCAGGCCTGCAGCTCCTTGTGATTTTCAATGCCGATCTTGATTCCGGCGTCCAAAGCCTGGCTGCGAATTTCGCGCAGGATGCGAATAGCGGTTTCCATGTGGCGTTCCACGGGCCCGTCGTCGGGCAGGCTGTAGCGGTCCCCCGCCAGTAGCGCGCGCACGATGGGCGATCCCATGGCGGAAGCGCGTTCGATGTTCTTGCGCAACGTGGCTACCGAACGGGGAAACGCGTCCGCGCTCTTGGGAAGAATCGCTCCGCCTCCGGTTTCCAGATGCAGTCCGGCGTCTTTGGTCCAGGCGCGGACGTCGGCCCAGTGTTTCGGGTCCATGACGCCGGCGTCGAGTGAGTCCTGGAGGAAGATCGCGTCTAGTTTCTTTTCGACGCAATAGTCTATCAACTGGCGATCGTTCCAGCGCTGGAAACGCAGGCAGTAGGTGTTGATGCCCAACGGCCAGCGGCGCGTGGCGGACGCGGCGGGCAGAGCGAACGCGGCGGCAGCGCCGATGAAGTCGCGACGAGTCGTCATAAGAAGGATTTCGGATTTCGGATTTCGGGTGTTTTGTGCTCGGAGTCGAAACTTGCGGCCGTCCGCAACTC
>JAYTVY010000697.1:0-2776 GCA_043743755.1 Bryobacterales bacterium
GCACGAAGGGGACCCCGCCCCGGATCTTCGCCTGGACGATGACGGGGGTCATCCGTTCCAGCTCTTCAGCCAGAAAGGAAAGCAGGACGTGGTGCTGTACTTCTATCCCAAGGCCGATACGCCCGGCTGCACCAAGGAAGCTTGCGAGTTTCGCGACAACTCACAGAAGTTCACGAAGAAGGACGCCGTGATTGTGGGCGTGTCGCCGGACACTTCGGCGGCGCAGCTAAAATTCAAGGGCAAGTTCGATCTTCCCTTTACGCTACTCGCCGACGCGGATCATAAGGGGGCCGAAACGTACGGAGTGTGGAAAGAGAAGAGCATGTACGGGAAGAAGTACATGGGCGTCGAGCGCAGTACGTTTCTGATCGGCAAGGACGGGAAGATCAAGAAGATCTGGCCGAAGGTGAAGGTGGAAGGGCACGCCGAAGAGGTTTATGCGGCGCTGCAGTCGTTGTAGCGCTGGCTTACGCGCGCGTCAGTTCGTCAGGCCCGCGCGGGCCAGCATGTAAAGGATTGAGAGCACTACTACCAGTCCGGAGTACTCGATGAGTACGCCGGTGTCGGGCTCCTCGGGCCAGTCCTTCTTGAACAGCTTGTAGATCACGCCCAAGCCGACCAGCAGCAGCAGAGTCTCTTCGGTGATCACCCACATCACCAGCACCACCGCGAGAACGGTGCCGCGCTGTTTGCGGGTGAGAGCGCGGAATCCTCGGCCGCCATCCAGCTGCCACACCGGGATCAGGTTGAACAGATTGATCAGCGCGCCCGCGTGCGCGAGTGCGAACCAGACTGGCTGCCCCGTCAGCAATCCGGCGGCCCAGCAGAACAGCGCCGCGCCCAAACCCCAGATGGGACCGGCGAGCCCCACGCGAGCGTCCTGGCCGACATTTTCGGGATAGGCTTTCAGGCTGATGAAAGCACCGAAACCCGGAATGAACATAGGCGCGGTGGCGGCGATCCCGTAGCGCCGCAGCCAGTAGACGTGACCCATTTCGTGGACATAAATGGAGAGCACGAAACCGAGTCCGAACTTCCATCCGTACAGCACGCAGTAGAACCAGATGGCGATGAGCATGCTCGCCAGGGTCTTGATCTTGGTGAGGCCGAGCAGCAGGAGCTTGCCCTTGGTCAGCAGCAGCAGCGCGATGGTCTTGAACTTCCAGAGCAGGACGCCGGCCGGCCCGAGACGCGCGGCCCAGCGGGCAAAAACGCTGCCCGGCTTGGGCGATTCTCCCGGCGAGGGACGCCCGCCAAATTGAGCGTCGATGTTTTGGATACGGGCACGAGCCTCGGAAGCTTCCCCCGAATCGGTTGGCGCCAGCCCCAGCGCGCGCTCCCAGAAGTGACGAGCCGCGGCCCAGTCTCCGGCGCGTCCGGCCAGCCTGGCCTGCTCGCGCGCGGCCGCGAATTCAGTTTCATGAATCAGGCGGCCGCACTTGGAGCAGCGCAGGGAAGCGGCGGCAATGTCCGAGCCGCAGCGGGCGCACAGGATTCCGGTCTCAGCAGGCACTAAATCCTATTATCGCGCGCTATTTCACGATATAGTTCTTGTGGACCCAGGCGGCGGGACGGGCGGCATCGCGCGTTTCATACATCACGTTGGTCTGGGTTTCCTTGCGGATCACTTCCGTGCGGCTGGTGATGCTGTCGGCCTGGGCGGCGGCCGATTCGGCATCGCGGATGGTATCCTTCACCGCTGCGATGCCGGGCGCCTCGAACCTGAGGTTCGCCTGACGGTCCGTCACCGCTTCCACGGCGCTGGCGCGCAGCAGCTTGGGCCATAGCTTCAGGAACAAGTCGCGGGAGGCGTAGACATCGGCGCTGTTCACCTTGCCGTTGATCGCGAATGCGTAGCCCACCACGTCGTCCTGGCCATCGATCACCTTGGATAGCGCGGACATGTAATTGTCAATGGATTGCCGCACGGCGGGAGCTTCCAGGGTTAACTGCATGCTGGTGGGAGATGGCGCGGCGCGCACACTGCCCGCCACATTATGACTGAGCTTTGATTGCGCCTGAGCTACCTGGTCCCACACTTCCGACTGATTGGCCTTCGACTTCACGGCCAGCTTCAACTCGCGAGTGGCCACGGTCTGGGAGGCCCCGTTGAACACGGCGGCCGATTCAGCTCCGCGTCCGGTCCAGCGGCCGTGCTCGACGCAGAACGCATCCAGCGCGACCTTGCCGGATTTTGAGGGCAGGATCATGTCGTTCTTCAAGGTGCGATCCTGGCGGCCGCCCTTGACGATGTCGCCGGATTGCACGTAGACTTCCGTGTCGTCGGACACGTTCTCGATGGCCAGTTGGTTCACGTTGCCGGTTTCATACACCATCACTTTGTGCTGGGCGATGGCCTCGTCGAGGGTAATCAGCTTGCGATCCGAGCGATTGGGGCCGTGGACCAGATAGAGCGACAAGTTGTCATGAGTGTACGGGCCGGAGATGCGCATCTTCACCGGCTGGGCGGCCAGCGGCAAGGCGGCGAATCCGAGAATCAGAGCGAGCGCACCGCGAGGGTGGAGTTTCATGAGTGGTTTCCTTTCGTTGGCCGGGGATGATTTTTCCACCGGGCTACTACTCCAATGCCGCCATGGCCCGAAACCTTTCATTCCTGCCAGGGCGGGAGATCGCATGCTGACGCCGTCCTCGCCCCCCACCTCCAGCTAGAGGCGTCAATTGCGCGCGCCTGTGCGACGATCTCAATATGAAGCAGCAGGCATTCGATCCAGGCTTAACCCAGCAGTTCACCGGCGAGTTGCGCCGCGCGATCAAC
>JAYTVY010000698.1:0-3103 GCA_043743755.1 Bryobacterales bacterium
CCGCTGCTGGTGCGCTGGCAGTACGGATTGGGCCGGTCCGCGGTTTTTACTTCCGATGCGAAGAGCCGCTGGGCCGCCGACTGGGTCGCGTGGCCCGGCTTTGACCGCTTCTGGACCAACCTGTGCCGTGACCTGCTTCCGCACGCCCTTGCCGGTGAGGCGCAAGCCGAGTACGACAGTGCCACTGGCGACCTGATCGTGAACTACGTCCTGGGCCGCGATGTCGATGAGCCGAAGAAGCCCCCCAGTGTTTTCGTCTTCGGTCCCGCGGGCTTCCAGCAGCCCCTCCCCATTGCTAAGGTTTCCAGCCGCCGGTACCGCGGC
Organism: Bryobacterales bacterium; assembly: GCA_043743755.1. Classification (GTDB taxonomy): domain Bacteria; phylum Acidobacteriota; class Terriglobia; order Bryobacterales; family Bryobacteraceae; genus JALYHQ01. The sequence continues at coordinate 325 of JAYTVY010000698.1, forward strand.
CGAATCCCCATCGCATCGCGCCAAGGCCTGTTCCGTATCCGTTCCCTTGAAGAATCGCGCGCGTTCCCCGAAATCGGCTTGTACCGCCAGGAACAAGAACTCCTCGACTACGGCTCCAATGAGTTCCTTTTGCGCGAAATCGCCCAGTTCACCGGGGGCCGCTTCCAGCCCTCGCCCAAACAGATCTTCGACACCGCCGGCCGTTCCGAACCATCCATCATGCGCCTCTGGCCCGGATTACTTGGCCTCGCCATCGCGCTGAATCTTATTGAGCTGATCCTTCGAAAAGCCCCCTCCATCTGGAGCTGACAGCCTCCCCACCCCATTCCGCATTTCCGCCTCCTGCGCATCCACCACCGCGATCGCCGCCACATTCACAATCTCATTCACCTCCGCCCCTCGCTGCAACACGTGCACCGGCTTCGACAATCCCATCAGGATCGGCCCAATCGCTGCCGCTCCCCCCAGCCTCGAGAGCAGCTTGTACGCCACGTTCCCGGCCTCGAGGTTCGGAAAAATCAGCACATTCGCTCCGCCCTTCAGCGAGCTGAAAGGATACGTCTGCTCCAGAATCTCGGGAACCACGGCCGTATCCGCTTGCATCTCGCCGTCCACCATCAGGTCCGGCGCGCGCCGCTTCACTATCTCCACCGCGCGCTCCACTTTCTGCGCCAGCGGATGCCGCGTGCTTCCGAAATTCGAAAACGAAAGCAGCGCCACCCGGGGCGTCACGTTGAACCTCCGCGCCGTTTCCGCGGCGCAGATCGCGATCTCCGCCAGATCCTCCGCGCTGGGCTCGATATTCACAGTGGCATCCGCCAGAAAGTAAACATCGCCGCGCTGTAGGATCAACAGGTACAGCCCCGAAACTTTGCGCAGCCCTTCGCGCACCGGGATAATCTGCAGCGCCGGCCGTATCGTCTCGGGATAATGCTGCGTCAGTCCGCCGATAAGCACATCCGCATCGCCCAGATGCACCATCATCGATCCGAAATAATTGCGATCCCGTATCATCTGCGCGGCTTCGCTTTGCGTGATCCCCTTGCGCTGCCGGATGCGATACAACTCCGCCGTATAGCGCTCCATCAGCGGCTCCGCATCCGCGAGATCGATAATCCGCGCCGAATCTAGATTCTGCAGCTTCAGATCCGCGATGCGCTTGCGAATCACCTGCTTGTCGCCCAGCAGAATCGGTGTGGCGATCCCTTCATCCACCAGAATGTGACAGGCGCGCAGGATCTTGCTTTCCTCGCCCTCGGGAAACACCACTCGCTTGGGATTCTTCCGGGCCTTGTCGATCATGATGCGCATCACGCCTTCCACCTTGCCTACGCGGCGCGCCAGCGCATCCCGATACTGATCCAGATCGATCGGCTCCCGCGCTACGCCGCTGTCGATGGCGGCCTTGGCCACCGCCCAGGCCTCCCGCAGCAGCACGCGCGAATCGAAGGGCTTGGGAATAATGTACAGCGGCCCAAACTCCAGCCGCTCCAGCCCGTAGGTGCGGCTCACCGCGTCCGGCACATCCTCGCGAGCCAGTGCCGCCAGCGCATGCGTTGCCGCCAGTTTCATTTCGTCGTTGATTGTAGTTGCCCGCACATCCAGCGCTCCGCGAAAGATGGATGGGAACCCCAGAACATTGTTCACTTGATTGGGATAGTCGCTCCGCCCCGTCGCGACAATGGCGTCCGGCCGCGTTGCCACCGCTAAGTCGTATGGAATCTCCGGATCGGGATTCGCCAGCGCAAAGACGATCGGACGCTCCGCCATCGCTTCCAGCATCTCGGCTGTCACCGATCCCGCCACCGACAGACCGAAGAAAACGTCGGCGCCCGTCATCGCCTCCAGCAGCGTGCGCTTTTCCGTGTGCGCCGTGAAGCGCGCCTTGTACGGATTCATCCCCGCCGTTCGTCCCTCGTAAATCACGCCTTGTGAATCGCACATGATAACGTGCTCGCGTTTCACGCCCAGCCGGATGGCATGCTCGGCGCAGGAAATGGCGCTCGCGCCCGCGCCGTTCACCACCACCTTCACATCCTCCAGCTTCTTGCCCACCAGAAACAACGCGTTAATCAGCGCTGCGCCCGAGATGATCGCCGTGCCGTGCTGATCGTCATGAAACACCGGGATGCGCATTGTGCGCCGCAGCTCTTCCTCAATCAGGAAGCAATCCGGCGCTTTGATGTCCTCCAGATTGATGCCGCCGAATGTCGGCTCCAGCATCTGGCAGCAGCGGATCACATCCTGAGGATCCTTGGCATTCAACTCCAGATCGAAAACGTCAATATCGGCGAACCGCTTGAACAGCACCGCCTTGCCTTCCATCACCGGCTTGGCGGCCAGCGGGCCGATGTTCCCCAGCCCTAGCACGGCCGTCCCGTTCGTCACCACCGCCACCAGGTTGCCGCGGCCCGTGTAGCGCCAGCCCAGCGCCGGTTCGCGCTCGATTTCCAGGCACGGTATCGCCACGCCCGGCGTGTAAGCAAGGCTGAGGTCGCGCTGCGTCTGCGTTGGCTTGGTCGGCGTGATCGAAATCTTGCCGGCCGGCGCTGACGAATGATATTCGAGCACATCCTCTCTGCGAATGGACATATCGACTCCAGTTGTAACAGGTCGCGAGTGCGGGCGGCTATCCTGGAAAGACCGATGCCCGATCCCGCCGCTTCCGAATTGCGCTGGCATCCGCTCCTGCGCCAGTGGGTCGCGGTGGCGGCGCACCGCCAGGGCCGTCCGCAGATGCCCGGGAACTGGTGTCCCTTCTGTCCCGGCTCAGGCCGTG
>JAYTVY010000699.1:0-13866 GCA_043743755.1 Bryobacterales bacterium
CGGCGATTTTGCCTGACGGTTTTGGGACGGGAAATGGGAGCGTGTCGGGGGTGACACGGACGGCGGTGGTGAACTTGAACGGGTATTTGCCGCCGCTGGGGTAAGTCAACTCGACGAAATAGGCAGTCCAGCCTTTTTCCGGGGACTCGACATGGCCCACGTACACATTGTCGCCGGTTGAAGCGAGGACCGCGCTCTTGTAGGCGGGGCCGATGGACATCAGGCGGAAATCGCGGTGCTCGGGGTTGGTGGCTACCCAGATTTTCACTTCGGTGGGCTTGTCCACGCTGGTGACCTTTATGTCGCCGTTCTTTTCAAACTTCCAGAAAAATTTCGGCCGCGGCTGGCCGCGCAGGACCGCGTCATAGAAGGCGATGAGGCTTTCGCGGGCGTCGGAATTATTGAGCGAGTGGTTGGTGTTGGGAACGTAGCGCAGGTACTTCTCGCCGGGCAGGTCATCGAAGTAATACTGCGATGAATCGGGCAGGAAGTACTGATCGCCCGCCGAGTTCATGATCATTTTGGGCATGGTGTAGCGGTCGCGATAACTGTAAGGCTCCACCAGGTTCATCAACGCGGCGTACTCGGGCGTCTGCGAAACGTTCATGATGCCCATGTCTTCGTAATCTTTCACCGCGGGCGAGTAGAAGCCGTAGGCCTGGTAGTGGTGCTCGAAAGACTTCTTGCTGTTGAGCATGTCGATCACCATGGGGACCACGGCAACCACGCGCTTGTCGACGGCGGCGGTGGTCCAGGTGGTCCAGCCGCGTTTCGATCCGCCCGCCACTACGAATTTGTCCACCTTGACGGCGCCGCCCTCGGGCTTCGCGCAGAACGAGGTAATGGTGTCCATGGCGCGAACCGACGCCTTGGTCATGGGCATGCGCAAGGGCCAGGTTTCGTCGCCGGTTTTCAGATATTTCACCCAGGTGTAGGCGATGATCGAGTCTTCGTTGCGGGACTTCTTGTCGTCGCTGAAGACCAGGGGCTCATTGGGGATGCCGCGCAGCTCGGCCACGACGGAGTGCGTGGACATGGCTGTATCGACGTTCTGGGGGCTGGGTTTGTCCGGCGCCTTGTCGGTGATGGATCCGCCGGTGATAAAGAGGAAGCCGGTGGTATTGGTGACTTCGTTGGGGCGGATGATGGTGAGCCAGTGCTTCCAGACGGAACGATTCACTTCGGCCGGGGTGCGCCACGTCTGCGAGGTCATGTCGAGGACATAGGTGGTGTAGCCTTCACCGGGGATGGTTTTCACCAGCTCATAACGGTAAGTTGGGTCGGGAGCGCGGACGTATTTATCGAGGCCTGTGAGCTTGCCCGCGCGGTCAGCCGCGGAGAGCGGGGCGAGGATCAGGCAGGCGGCGAGGAGCGGGAAGATTCTACGGGGAATCGGATTTTTCATGGAGGCTTACGATCATAGCACTTAAGCGGGGATGCGGGCGGGTGACCATACGGACTGAGCGACGCGGTCTACTTTCTCCAGGAGATCCTGGATGTGGATGGGCTTTGAAAGATAGTCGTCCATTCCGGCCTCGAGGCATTTTTCGAGGTCGCCCTTGATGGCGTGCGCGGTGAGGGCAATGATGGGAATGTGCCCGCCGGTTACCTTTTCGATTCTGCGGATCTCGGCGGTGGCTTCAAGGCCGCTCATCTCGGGCATCTGCACATCCATCAGGATGAGATCGAACTCGGCGCTTTCAAGCGCCTGCAAGGCTTGCAGGCCATTATTGGCGACGACGACTGAATGCCCGCGCTTCTGAAGCAGGGTAAGGGTGAGCTTCTGATTGACCGGGTTATCCTCGGCCACAAGGACGCGGAGGACATGGGCGGTTTTCGCCTGGGAACGCGAATCGGGTTCGGGGCGGTGGCGCGGGGCGTTGAGCACGCGGCCGACGGCGGTCCGCAAGTCGGCGGCGAGGATAGGCTTGGTAAGGAACACGGTGATGCCGAAACGCTTGCACCGGGCGGCATCGACGTGCAGGCCGGTGGAGCTGAGCATCATAATGGCGTGGGACGCCAGCTCGGGATCGGCCTGCATGCGGCGGGCGACCTCAAAGCCATCCATGCCGGGCATTTGAGCGTCCAGGATGACCAGGTGATAGGGGTGGCCGGCGGCCAAAGCCTCGCGCAGGAGAGCGAGCGCTTCCGTTCCTCCAGAGGCGCTGCCGGTTAGCATGCCCGAATTGCGCAGCAGATTTTCCACAATCCCGCAATTGGTTGGGTTATCGTCGACGATGAGCGCGCGTTTGCCTTGGAGCGACGGCGCAAGCGGCGGGACGGACCGCGCGGGGGATCGAGGCGCGCCGACGGGAACGGTGAACGAGAAAACGCTGCCCTTGCCGACTTCGCTTTCGGCGAGAATCTCGCCACCCATGAGCTGCACCAGACGAGCCGAAATCGCGAGGCCGAGGCCGGTGCCGCCGTACTTCCGGGTCATGGAGCCATCGGCCTGGCGGAACGGCTCAAAAATGGCTAGCCGGGCCTCGCTCGGGATGCCGATGCCGGTATCGCGGACGGCGAATTTCAGCTCGAGGGACTCGCCGGAGACGGGACCCGCGGTGACATCCACTAGAACCTCGCCGGCGTGTGTAAATTTGATGGCATTGCCCACCAGGTTCATCAGGACCTGGCGAATGCGCAGCCCGTCGCCAATCACGATGCGGGGCAGATCCTCAGCCATGTGGCAAAGCAGCTCGAGACCTTTTTCATGGGCGCGGAGGGCCAAGGCCTTCATGGTTTCGGCCATGGCGGCCTCCAGGTCAAACTCGACCGGATCCACCTCGAGGCGGCCGGCTTCTATTTTGGAGAAGTCTAGAATATCGTTGATCACGATGAGCAACGAATCGGTGGAGGCTCGCACGGTGAGCAGGCATTCGCGTTGTTCAGCGGTCAGCTCAGTTTCGAGGGCAAGCTCGGTCATGCCCAGGATGCCGTTCATGGGCGTACGGATTTCGTGGCTCATGTTGGCGAGGAATTCACTCTTGAGGCGGCCGGCGGTCTCGGCTTTGTCGCGCGCGCCGCGCAATTCGGCGTTGAGAGCGAGCAGGTCGGCGGTACGCTGAAGCACCTCGTCCTCGAGATGCTTGCCATGTCCTTCGAGCTGTATATCGCGCCGCTGAATCTCGGCGAGCATTTCATTGAAAGCGTCGATCAGCGCGCCGATATCGTCAGAGGATTGCCGCGGGAGCCGGAGGGAGTAGTTCTTATTGCTGGAAATCTCACGGGCGGTCCGGGTGAGCAGCAGAATGGGGGCGGCGACGATACGCACGAGCCTGGAAGAGAGCAAGAACGCGATGCCCACGGAGGAGAGCAAAGCCAGAATGGTTACGATGACATAGCGCCGCGTGCGGATGTCCACTTCGGTCAAACTGGACAAGATATAGATGGCGCCAATACGGTCTCCATTCAAGACGATGGGGCGGCTAACCGAGAGCAACCCGCCGGTGAAGGAATACCCAGCAGGAGGCGCGGCCGGCGGCAGGGCGAGGCCGGAGGCATCCGAGCGGCGGTAAGAGGCGAACAGACGCCCGGCCTTGCCGTAAATGCCGGCGCCCAGAATGGCCGGCCTGGTCCCTAAGCCATGCAGCGTTCCCTCAGCGGCGCGGACGTCGTCAAACTCGAGGGCGGCGGTGGTATTGGCTCCGATCATGTCCTCGGCCGCGATCAGGCCGTCGGCAATATCGCCGCGCAAAGAGGCGAGTTCGGGGATCACCGATCCGAGGGAAGCCAGCAGCACGGTAACGCTGGTGGTGAGCATGGTGACCAGGACCAGCTTGCGGCGGATGGAAAGGCGGTCAAACCGGAGCGAACTTTGTCGAATTGAGTGGGACATGGCTATTCGCTCCTGCTTCTGCTCAGCCTGAGCAAATTGGAACTGAGATGGATGCCCGCGCGGCGCACGGCCTCGGGATTGATTTCAAAGTGGACGCTGTTGTCATCGACCATGAACTCCACCAGACCGCCGGCCTGCAAGAACCCGCGGCGTTCGCCAACAGTGAGGATTCCGAGGCTAGCCAGCTTGGGGAGGATTTCTGTAAAGCGGGCCTTTTCGGCAGTACTCACAAAGACGATGTGACACTCATGAGCCTGAGGAAGAGCGACAAAGCGCCGCACGACGACCGGGCGTCCGTTGATGATCTTTTGGTCAATGGTTTGGTCCAGGATGGGGCCAAACGGATCCGGTCCGAGAATCCCCAGCACGATGGGACCGGAGTCCTGGGGCGCCCATTCGATAAACTTCGCGAAATTGTAGAGGAAAGCGGCCTTGACGCGGTACTCGAGCACGGAATCGCGTTCAGCGGCAGGGGCCGGCGCGAGTATTGCCGCCATGCAGACGGCGGCTATCCAGCCGGAATTCCGAGCGAGTGCGGACGCGCTGGGCCGCACGCGTCAGAATCTCCACACAAGCTTGGCGTAGACATCCCGCTTCACTTGTTCCGGAAGAATCGCGCGCGGGGAGTAGAACTCATAATGCTCAGGATTGAACAGATCCCGCGCGCCAATGGAGAGTTCGACGGCGGGCGATGGCCGCCAGCCGAGGCGTACGTCACCGCGCGTATAGGCGGGGACGTAAGGGTCAGGCAGCTTTCCGTTGAAGAAGATGGCTGCGTCGAACCGCAAGGTTCTGGTGAGGTCGAAATAAGAACGGACTTGGAAGTGACGCCTCGGACTGAAGCCCTCGTCGAGGCGGGATTGGATGACCATATGCAGCCAGCTATAGCTGCCGGCGAGCTTCCAGCGTTCGGTAACGGTCCAGTTAGCGGAAATTTCGCCACCGAAAGTATGACCCGAAAGGCCATTTCCGACCCGGACGGGAAGTTCGAGGTGGGGAATGGGGACAAGGCTAAACACCGGGTCGCCGGGAACGGTACTTCTAAGGCGGTCATATTGGTTATAGAAGGCCGCCATGTCGAGCGACAGCCGGCCGCCATACTCCAGCCGCTGTCCGGCTTCATAGGCCAGCACCGTTTCCGAGCCGAAGGAGGAACTGCCTAAGAACGTGGTCCGGATTAGCGGCCGGCCGGGGGAATCGACAATGGAAGTAACGGAGGAGACGCCGCGTTCGACCAGGGACGGAGTCCGGACCGCGCGTGAAACGGCCATCCACGTGGAAGCGAGCGCGTTCGGCTGCCAGACCAGCCTGGCAGTGGGTTCGATTTCGAACCCTGTAAAGGTATTGTGATCAAAACGCGAACCGAGGGACACATGCACCCGGTTGCCCGCCATTGAGAACTCGTCCTGCACGAAGCCGCTGAACAGATGCGTATCGAGCTCGGGGCGGAGCTGGGTTAACTCGGTGGATTGGGCAGTGTGCTCGGTAAAGCGATAACCAATGCCCCAGATCAACTCATTCCGTTCAGAGAATGCGTACTGATGCTGGAAGTCCGCGTTGACGGTAGCCAGCGTGAAGGGCAGTTGCGGGTCCGTACGCTGGTAGCGATCGAAATATACTAGCAATTGTGTCTGCGAGCGCACACTCTGCTTGCGCCGCCAACGGAGTAACACATTCTCGCCAGAAAACAGTTCTCGTCCCTCGAGTAACGTGCTCAAAGGGCGGCGCAGCGTCAGATCCCGATAGGCCTCCGCCGCATCGCCACGGTATACATTGGCCAGGAAGAGCCAGGAATCCTTCTGGTTGGGATTCCAGTCAATTCGCAAGCCCGAGTTGAAATCGCGAAATCGCCGGCGGACAAAATCATTTTCACTTTCCAAGGGATTTCGCTGCGCGTACATCGCGTCAACACGGTAAGCCGCGTTCGGACCCAGCGCGCCGCCGTACTGCACGCCGCCGAAGCCCAGCTCCTGGTTGCCCGCGGCGGCCACCAGCATACCGCCGGGGGTGGATTGGGCGGTCTTGGTAATAATATTGATGACGCCATTGACTGCGTTGGCGCCCCAGATCGCCCCGCCCGGTCCACGAATGACTTCGATGCGATCAATGTTCTCCAGCAGCATCTCCTGGGTGTCCCAATAGACTCCAGACGTAAAATCGCTGTAGATGCTGCGTCCATCCACCATGACCAGCAATTTGTTGCTGTATTCGCCGTTAAAGCCGCGGATGGTGATGGCCCATACATTCCCCTGTTCCCGGGCCACCTCGACTCCGGGCGCCAGACGCAGTACTTCGGGAACAGTGGCCATTCCTGAGCGCCGGATGTCCTCCTGGGTGATCACGAATACGGCCGCGGCGGTGGCGAACAGTTTCTGTTCCTTCTTGGAAACCGAGGTGATCTGGATATTCATCAGCTCTTCAAGACTGGCGTCGGCGAGGTTACGGGGCGGTGGCTGGTCCGGGACGCCGGCGCAGAGCAGCAGCGGGACGGCAACAACGGCGCGAAGGGACGCGAATTGGTATAGCCACATGGAGCTAAAGGCCCTGTCGAGTCTCATATCGGCCAGCCGGACGGGAGTTGTGGTTTATATGGTGGGCGGGGTACAGGGCATAGCCCTGTGTTACCGGGAGGGGGCGACGATGATTACCTGCATATCGGGGGCGCGGCGGACTACGGACTGGACCAGGCCGCGGCCGCGGTGGCGGGCCAGGAATATTTGAGTGACGCCGTTGCGGCGGGCGAAATCGACCAGCGTCTGGGCGACATTATCGCTTTCGGCCACGCGGGTTTCGATGTGCAGGTTGCGAGCGAAGTTCAGGTGGCGCTCAATGGCATCGCCGGGACTGCCGTTGACCACGGCGAGGGCGAAGCAATCGGCCTGGAGATAATCGGCGACGCGTTTGCCGCGGCGGATCAGCATGGCACTGGCCGGGTCGGCGGTGATATGAATCAGAATGCGATCCTGCCGGCTGGGCGGCTCAACCTGGCGGATCTCCACAGCATAGGCGGTTTGGCGCAGGGCCAGCTCGCGCAAAGCGGCCAGCGTGGATTCGCGAAAGAAGTTCTCGATGGCTTTCTGCGCTTTGTCCGGCGCGTACACCACGCCGCGCTGCAGACGGTTGAGCAGCGCGCGCGGCGTGAGGTCCACCATTACCACTTCGCCGGCCTGCTGCAAGAACCAATCGGGAATGGTTTCCCGCACACGCACTCCGGTGACGTGAAGCACCTGATCGTTGAGGCTTTCGAGGTGCTGGATGTTCATGGTGGTGAACACGCCGATGCCCGCCTCCAGCATGACGAGGACGTCCTCCCAGCGTTTAGCGGGCCCGGCGCCGGGAACGTTGGTATGGGGCAGCTCATCCACCAGGCATAATTCGGGATGCCGGGCGAGCACCGCGGCCGTGTCGAGCTCCTCGAAAACGGATCCCCGGTACTCGATACGGCGGCGTGGAATGGTCTCGATTCCTTCGGTCTTGGCGATGGTATCGGCGCGTCCGTGGGGCTCGAAGTATCCGATGACCACGTCGCGACCCTCGGTTTTGAGCTTCTGTGCGTCGTCGAGCATCTGATAAGTCTTGCCGACGCCGGCCGCGTAGCCGAGGTAAATTTTGAGCGACCCGCGGTGAGAGGGGGGCCGCATGGTCAATGCGGGAAAATGCGCACGTCCATGCCGCCGGCGGAGCGAATCAGGCGGTCCAGTGGACTGCCGGTGATACGCTGCCACCATTTTTCGCGCAGACTGTGGCCGACGAAGAGCTGGGTGACGCCGCGATCCTGCGCGAAGCTCAGGATGGCATCCACGGGATCGTCACCTTCGAGAATCTCGACGTGTGCGCCGGAAGCAGCGGCCAAGTCGAGATTGCGGTCGAGCGCGGCTTGATCGGCGGGACTGAGGGCATGCTGGCGAACGTAAGCCACGAACAGATCGCCATGAAAGCGTTCGGCATTGCGCTTGCCGCTGGTAATCATTTCCGCCGCATTGGCGCGCGGCGTGACGCAAACCAGGATGCGTTCCTGGGCGCCGGCAATCTGCTGGAAGCCATTCCGGCCAAGATAGGATTCCAGCTGGCGGTCTACAACGTCGGCGGCCAGTAACAGTGCGATCTCGCGCAACTCGGAGAGCTTCGCGGCCGAGGCGGCGGGCGTGGCGCGGGCAATGCACAGCTCGGGTGGAGCGTCGACCACCACGATTTCGTCGGCGGCGCTAAGGAAGCTCTGGGGCACGGTCTCGCCGACATGCTTTCCGGTGATGCGTTCCACGCGCTCGCGCAACTCCTCGATGTATTGGATATTCACCGAAGCGATCACCGAAATGCCCGCTTGCAGAAGCTCATTGACGTCTTGCCAGCGGTGCGGATGCTTCGCGTCCGGCGGATTATCGTAAGCGAGCCCATCCACCAGGCAGACTCCCGGATGGCGGGCCAGAATGGCGGGAACATCCATGACGGATCCGCCGTTCAAAGGACGCAGCGGGATGGTTTCCAGCCGGGCGAGGATGGCATCCAGGTCGGACGAGCCTTTGGGCTGCACCGCGGCCACCACGACGTCTTGCCCACGCTCTCGCCGCCGCCGTCCTTCATCGAGCATGCGGAATGACTTGCCGACTCCGGATGCGTAACCCAGGAAGACCTTCAGCCGGCCGCTTTGATTGCAGGTATCTTCGGCTTCCAGCCGGCGCAGGAGTTCGTCGGGGCTGGGGCGGCGGAGAACTTCCGGCATGCTTCCATTATTACCGGGCCGCGGGGTTCCCCGCGAATCAACGGTCGAACGTGAATATCAGCGCGAAAACCAGGAGGTGTTGCGCCGGCGTCAACGTGTCCGCGCCTCTGAAAAAGCCTCCCTCCGGCCCGCGCGAATCGTCATAGCGGTGCTCCAGCCGCAAGATGGCAGCGGTTTGCTTGTACGCGACGCGGTATTCGACTGTTGTGGTGACGGCTTTTACGGTCTGGCGGGCGGCGGTCCAGCGGCCATCGCGATCCCAGATGAACTCAGGCCGTACGGTGGCGCTCCAGCGTTTGTTGAAGGCCCAGCGCACGGGCAACTGGCTGGTCATAATTAATGCGCGGGGACTTCCCGGAACAGCCTCCCCTGAATAGATGTATTCGAAGGCGGCGGTGAGCCGGTCCGTTTTGCGTTCGACGATGCTGTCGGAAAGAAAGCGCCAGTACTTGAGTGAGGTGTTCGATTGATGCGGCCCCCAGAGGACCGTTTCTTTCAGGGTGACGCGAGGGGTCGCCTTATAAGCGAGCTGGCCGCCGGAACTTGGAACACTGTTCGCGTTCGCCAAGTGCCAATATCCATTGATCACGAAAAGTGTGCCGGTAAGCTTCTGGCTGAACGGATAACTTGCGTTGACGCCCAGCATCAGGTACGGCGTGAAGTCCGCGCCCCACGGGCGGGTGTATGAGAGATTATCCTTGGCGTACAGCGAATCATATCCAATCAAGCTGCCGAAGATTCCGGCCTGCACGGTAAGCCCTTGGCCAACGGGAACCCGATAGGACACATCCGCGAGTCCAAGGTGGCGCAGCCATTTAGAACCGGGGAGATTGGGAGCCGTGGCGGAAAAGCCAAACACCTGGGAATCCTCGCCTGCCTGGAGCAGCAATTCCAGGCCCCAGGGCGACTGCTCAGACGCGGCTTTCTTCACGTAAGCGCCGGCCATGTTCAAGTCCACTTCATCGACGCGCCAAACCGTGCCGCGGCTGCGGAAGACGTCATTTGCCGGATGATTGAAATCGAGTGAATAGCCGAGGTCAAAGAATCCACCGTATTGCCAGGGGCTGGCGGGAGCAGGGGTTGGATCCGCGGCGGGGGGCGCCTGGGCGGCGCATATCGCGAGGGACAAGGCGAGCAACAGCGAGGATCGCATCAAATTTATCATCTGCGCGGGAACTCGCGGTCGAGCGCGAGATTGAGAAGGAGGACGTTCACACGGGGTTCTCCGAGGAAGCCGAGGTCGCGCGATTCGATATGGGACGCGATGAGCGCGCCGATCTGTTGGGCGCCGGCGTGGCGGGCCTGGGCTACGCGATCGGCTTGGGCTTCGGCCGCGGCGGGGCTCAAGTGCGGATCAAGTCCGCTGCCGGACGCGGCCAGCATATCCGCGGGGATGGGGCCGGTGAAGCCGGGATTTTCCTTGCGGAAGGCAGCGGCGGCGGCCGCCACGCGGTCCAGCAGCTTCTTATTGGTGGGGCCAAGGTTGGAGCCGCCGGAAGCCGTGGCATCGTAGCCGTCATTGCCGGCAGCGGAGGGGCGCGGGTGAAAATACTCCGGGCGAGTGAAGTTCTGCCCGATCAGCGAAGACCCGATCACTTTGCCATCCGGCTGGATCAGGCTGCCATTGGCCTGGCGGGAAAACAGCAGCTGGCAGAGCCCGGTGATGGCGAGCGGGTAGACGAGGCCAGTGAGCACGGTAAGGAGCAGCGTCATGCGAAGCGCGGGAATGAGTTGTTGCCACATGTGAAACTCCGTTCAAGCCAGCTTGAGAAGAACCAGCAACTGATCAATCAGCCAGATGCCAGGAAAAGGCGCGATCAGGCCGCCCAACCCATAGATTAAGAGGTTACGGCGCAGCAGACCGGCGGCGCCCTGGGGGCGATAGCGCACACCGCGGAGCGCCAGGGGGACCAGCACAATAATGATGAGCGCGTTAAAGATCACGGCCGCCAGCACGGCGCTTTGCGGCGTATGCAGGCGCATGACGTTGAGAGTGGCGAGCGCGGGCCAAGTGCCCATGAACATGGCTGGAATAATGGCGAAGTACTTAGCGACGTCATTGGCGATGGAAAACGTAGTCAGGGCGCCGCGCGTGATCAGGAGCTGCTTGCCGATGGCCACTACTTCGATGAGCTTGGTGGGGTTACTGTCGAGATCCACCATGTTGCCGGCTTCCTTGGCGGCCATGGTGCCGGTGTTCATGGCGAGGCCGACGTCGGCCTGCGCCAATGCGGGGGCATCATTGGCGCCGTCGCCGGTCATGGCGACCAGGCGTCCTTCCGATTGCTCGCGGCGGATGTATTCCAGCTTGTCCCTGGGCGTGGCCTGGGCGAGAAAATCGTCCACGCCTGCTTCGGCGGCGATGGCGGCCGCGGTGAGCGGATTGTCACCGGTGATCATCACCGAGCGAATACCCATGGCGCGCAGCTGGCCGATACGCTCCTTCATGCCGCCTTTCACGATGTCCTTGAGATGAATCACGCCGAGCAGCCGCTGGCCGTCGGCGACCGCGAGCGGCGTTCCTCCCGAGCGCGCGACGCGGTCAGCCAGTTCTCTGACACTGGCATCGGCCTTACCGCCGTTCTCTTCGACGAAGCGGACGATGGCGTCGGTGGCGCCCTTGCGCAAGAGACGATTGTCGATATCGACGCCGCTCATACGGCTGTAGGCGGAGAATGGAATGAAGGTGGCTTCGTGCGCTGAGATTTCGCGGCCGCGGAGGTTATATTTCTGCTTGGCGAGGACCACGATGGAGCGGCCTTCCGGGGTCTCGTCCGCCAGGCTGGAGAGCTGAGCGGCATCGGCGAGATCGGCCTCCGAGACGCCATCGGCGGGAAGGAATTCGACCGCCTGGCGATTTCCGAGCGTGATGGTGCCGGTTTTATCGAGCAGCAGAGTATTCACATCACCGGAAGCTTCAACCGCCTTGCCGCTCATGGCCAGGACATTGTGCTGCATCACACGATCCATCCCCGCGATACCGATGGCCGATAGCAAACCGCCGATGGTGGTGGGGATCAGGCAGACCAACAACGAAACCAGCACGGCGATACTCGGAACTTTTCCGACGCCGGCGGCGGCGACGCTGTACATGGAAAAGGGCAGCAAGGTAACCACGGCCAGCAAGAAGATCAGCGTGAGACCGGCGATCAGGATATTAAGTGCAACTTCATTGGGGGTCTTCTGGCGCTCCGCGCCTTCCACCAGCGCGATCATGCGGTCCAGGAAGGTCTCGCCTGGATTGGAGGTAATTCGCACCTTGACTTGATCCGAGAGAACGCGGGTACCGCCGGTAACGGCGCTGCGGTCGCCGCCAGACTCGCGAATGACGGGGGCGCTCTCGCCGGTGATGACGGATTCATCCACGGTGGCGATGCCCTCGATAACGTCGCCATCGCCGGGAATCAGGTCGCCGGTTTCGCAGATCACTACGTCGCCGGAACGCAACTTCGAGCCGGGAACGGATTCGACTTTCCCGCTGCCGTCAACGCGTTTGGCCACGGCGTCGATTTTGGTCTTGCGGAGGCTGTCGGCTTGCGCCTTGCCGCGGGCTTCAGCCATGGCTTCGGCGAAGTTGGCGAACAGGACGGTGAACCAGAGCCAGAGTGCGATCTGGAGCGTGAATCCGATGCCGCCGGCGCCCGTGAAGAGATCGCGGAGCAGAAAGATGGTAGTGAGAGCCGCACCCACTTCTACCACGAAGATCACCGGGTTTTTCGCGAGCGTCACGGGATTCAGCTTGACAAATGAATCCCGGGAAGCGCGGCGCAGGATGTCCCGATCAAAGAGCGGACGCGCGTGGGCCAGCCGTTTGGGAATGAGGTCCGTGGGCTCGGCGGGCGGGGACGGCGGGGGAGCGAGTGCGGTGGACATGGTTAGAACGTCCTCCCGGATTGCATCGAAAAATGCTCCACTACCGGTCCCAGTGAGAGCGCGGGGAAGAATGTGAGCGCTCCGACAATGACAATGGTCCCGATCAGCAGCGTGACGAAGAGTCCGCCGTGGGTTGGAAAAGTGCCGGAGGTGGCGGCTACCTTCTTCTTAGCCACGAGGCTGCCGGCCGCGGCGAGTAATGGAAGCAGGAACAGGAATCTGCCGATCAGCATCGCGAGACCGAGGGTGAGGTTGTACCAGGGCGTGTTGGTGTTGATGCCTCCGAAGGCGCTTCCGTTATTGCCGGTGCCGCTGGTGTAGGCATAGAGTATCTCGCCGAAACCATGCGGGCCTGCGTTGGTGAGGTTGGCGACGGCCGGACCAGCCGGGTTCCAGTAGCTGTTTGCGGGAAAGTGCAGCACCGAACTGAGGCCCGTGAAGATGAGGATGCTGAATGCGGTGGCAATCACCGCCAGCATGGCCATCTTCACCTCCTTTTTTTCGATCTTCTTGCCGATGTATTCGGGGGTGCGCCCCACCATGAGTCCGGCGATGAAGACCGCCAGAATGGCGAACAACAAGATGCCGTAGAGTCCCGCGCCGACGCCGCCGAAGATGACTTCACCAGTCATGATGTTGAACAGGGGAACCAGACCTCCGAGGGGCGTGAAGCTGTCGTGCTGGGAGTTAATGGCGCCACAACTGGCGTCGGTTGTCACGACGGCGAACAGCGCGGAGGCCGCGATGCCGAAGCGAACCTCCTTGCCTTCCATGTTGCCGCCCGATTGCGTGCCGGTGGCGGCGGTCTGGACGCCCAGCTTCGCAATTTGAGGATTACCGGACTGCTCGGCTGGATAGGCGACAAACACTCCCACCAGGAACATCACACTGGCGGCGGCGAACAGGGCCCAGCCCTGGCGTGTGTCGCCAACCATCTTGCCGAACGTATAGAAGAGTCCGGCGGGAATCGCGAAGATCATGATGAGCTGGACGAAGTTGGTGAGCGGCGTGGGATTCTCGAACGGGTGCGCGGAGTTGGCTCCGAAGAATCCGCCGCCGTTGGTGCCCACCATTTTGATGGCCTCCTGCGAGGCCACCGGTCCTTGAGCGATGGTTTGCGTGGCGCCTTCCAGAGTTTGAACCTTGGTATTGCCGTGGAAATTTTGAATTACGCCCTGGGAACAAAGGAACAAGGCCCCGATGATGGACAGGGGCAAGAGCACGTATACGGTTGCGCGGGTAAGATCCACCCAAAAGTTACCCAGCGTTTTCATTTGCTGGCGGGAAAAGGCGCGCACCAGCGCGATGGCCACGGCGATGCCGGCGGCTCCGGAAACGAAGTTTTGCACGGTCAGCGCTATCATCTGCACGAAGTAACTGAGCGTCGATTCTCCGCTGTAGGACTGCCAGTTGGTGTTGGTAAGGAAGCTGACGGCGG
>JAYTVY010000700.1:0-2259 GCA_043743755.1 Bryobacterales bacterium
CATCAAAAAAAAGGACGACGAGGCGCGGCCGGGCTGGAACATCGAAGACTACGCACGCAGCGTGTCTACGGGGCGTACCCAGCAGGAGATCGCCGAAGATCTGCCGGCGGTGGAAGAGCAGGCGAAAATCAAGCGGCGACGGATGCCGAAGGGAGCGGTGAAGGGCCCGATGCCGGCCACGCTGGAGCCGATGATGGCCTGCCTGACGGACAATCCACCCAAGGGGCAGGATTGGCTGTATGAAGTGAAATGGGACGGCATCCGCGCGCTGTGTTTTGTGGAAGACGGCGAGCTGCGCATTCTCTCGCGAAGCGGGAACCGCTGCGAGCGCCAGTATCCGGAGCTTACCGTACTGCCGCACCACGTGAAGGCCGCCAGCGCGATTCTGGACGGCGAGATCGCGGTGCTGGACGCCAAGGGGCGCTCGAGTTTCTCATTGATCCAGCCGCGAATCAGTGTTGCGGATCCGAACTCGATTGCGCACTTGTCACGGTCAAGTCCGGTGACGCTGTTCCTCTTCGATCTGCTTTACCTGGATGGGTACGATCTGCGAGGCGTGCCGCTGGAGGAACGCAAGGCCTTGCTGGCCGAGGTGGTTGAGATTGACGAAGGAATCCGGATGTCGGATCATTTCGTGGCGCAAGGCGACGCGATGCTGGAAGCCGCGCGCGCCAACGGGCTGGAGGGCATAATCGGCAAGCGTCGCGAGAGCCTGTATGAAAGCCGGCGAAGTCCGAACTGGCTGAAGATCAAAGTTAATACCGAGCAGGAGTTCGTTATCGGCGGGTTCACTCACGGCGAGCGCGATTATTTCAGCTCGCTGGCGCTCGGGCTATATGACAAAGGCAAGTTCGTTCATGTGGGACAAGTGGGCACGGGTTTTAACGACAAGTCATTGCGTGACATTCATGGCAAGCTGGAGCCGCTGATTATTCCCAAGAGCCCGTTCGCGGCGGCCGGGAAGATCCCGCGCAAAGTGACGTGGGTGAAGCCGGAGCTGGTTTGCAACGTGAAATATCTCGAGTTCACTCCAGACAACCAGTTGCGCGCGCCGGTGTTCCTGGGACTTCGGGCGGACAAGGATCCGAAGGAATGCGTTCGCGAGGTGGCCGAGCCGGTGGAGAAGGTGGTGCAGGAAGCGAGGACGGGCGCGCTGCTCCCGAACGATTCGCCCAACGACGTGGCGCTGACGATTGACGGGCAGGCGTTGAAGTTCACCAACCTCAACAAGGTTTTCTGGCCGGGGGAGAAGATCACTAAGCGCGATTTGATCAATTACTACGATGCCGTCGCGGATTTGATTCTGCCGCATCTGCATGACCGGCCGCTTTCGCTGAAGCGCTATCCGAACGGCATCGACAAGCCATTTTTCTTCCAGAAGAACGCCGAACAGTTTCCGGATTGGGTGCGTCTGGAGCCAATCCACTCGGAACACAGCAGCCGCGACATTCACTACACCATCTGCAATGACCGGGCAACGCTGCTGTTTCTCGCGAACCTGGCATGCATCGATCAGAATCCGTGGATGAGCCGGCTCAGCCATCTGGAGAATCCGGATTTCGCGCTTATCGATCTGGATCCGACGGAGGGGTGCCCGTACCATCAGATCGTGGAAGCGGCGCAGTTAGTGCGCGCCAAGCTGGAACTGATTGGCCTCGAAGGGTGTCCCAAGACCACGGGCGGGGACGGGATGCATATTTATATCCCTCTGAAACCGGTGTACAGCTACGATCAAGTGCGCTCTTTCGCTGAGATTCTTTCGATGCTGGTGATCCATGAAGATCCGGCGCTGTTTACCACGCCGCGTGCGGTGTCGGCGCGCAAGAAGGGAAAAGTGTACTTCGACTATCTGCAGATCGCGGCATCGAAGACGATTTCGGCGCCTTATGTGGTGCGCGCGTATCCGGGCGCTCCGGTGTCGACGCCGCTGGCATGGAACGAGGTGAAGAAGGGGCTGGAGCCCGGCGATTTCACGATTCGCAACGCGCCGGCCCGCTTCGCGAAGAAGGGCGATGTGTTCGGAGGAGTGCTGGCGAATCCGCAGCGTTTAGAGGCGGCGCTGGAGAAACTGGCGGGACTGGTGGCTGGTTGAATGGCTCACGCTACACGCGGAACGCGCGCGCTGAAGTGTTTTACCAACGCGACGCCGGCGAAGATTATGGGGATGGCGGCCAGCTCGCGTTGGTCCAATTTTTCGCCGTAGAAGAGCCAGCCGAGCAGGACCGCGACGACCGGGTTTACGTAGTTGTAGAGGCTGAC
>JAYTVY010000701.1:0-5273 GCA_043743755.1 Bryobacterales bacterium
CGCTGAGATAAATCAACGCCACCACTATCGCGATGGCCAACAACCACCGAATGATGCTGCCCATCTGGAATCCTCCGCCGCCCAGAGCGCCGACAAATAACCGCTACATAACAGTGAGCCCCGCCCCACAAACGTTTCACTGAATCCGCACCGAAAAGTCACAGGGCTTGGCACATACTAACACCGGGCTGCCCCGCGCGCAATGATTTTCGCCCTTACCGCTCAGCTCTTCGCGAACGGATCCTCCAGCGACGGGCTCTGCGGCGTGAACAACTCGGCGCCATCTTCCAGGATGTGCAAATCGTCCTCCAGGCGAACTCCGAACTCCCCTCGGATGTAAACTCCGGGTTCGTCCGAAAAAGTCATGTGCGGAGCGAGCGCCAGGTTGTCGCCCTTCACCAGGTAGGGCCACTCATGCCCGTCGAGCCCCAGCCCGTGGCCCACGCGATGCGTGAAATACTTGTACCCCGGCCCGTATCCCGCATCCTCAATCACCTTGCGCGCCGCCGCGTCCACCGCCTCGCAAGCAAGGCCTGGCCGCGCGGTCTTCAGAGCAGCCGTCTGCGCGCGATGCACAATGTCAAAAACGGTCTTCATCTTATCCGCCGCCTTCCCCAGAACGAATGTGCGGCTGATATCGGATTTGTAGCCTTCCACCGAACAGCCGCCGTCAATCAGCAGGATGGTTCCTTCGCGCACCACCTGGGGATTCACAGACCCGTGCGGCAGCGCCGAGTACTCGCCCACTTGGACCCCGGCGCTGCCCGGAAACCCGAGTTGCTGGTGCGCCGCCGAAACCAACTGCGCGAAATCATTCTGGGTCATGCCATCGCGCAACGCCTTCCATGCCGCTTCGTACGCCTGCAGCGTGACGCTGGAAGCGAGCCGCATCAATGCGAGTTCGGCGGGACTCTTGATCATGCGGCATCCGGCTGTCACCGCCGTCGCGCTCACCAGCTTGGCCTGTGGCGCGGCCTTCCCCAGCCCGTCCGCGAATACGAACTTCACCGTCTCTTCCATGCCGATGTGGCCGGTCAGAATACCGCGCTCCTTCAGACCAAACGCAATCTTTTCGTAGGGGCTGTCATCCTCCTGCCACGTCAGCACATGCGCGCTCGAACCCCCCGGACCCTTTCCGATTTGCTCCCGTGCGCGCTCTTCCTCGAACGCCGGCGACACGAAGAACGGCTCACCCCGCTGCGGCAGAATCATGAAGAACAATCGTTCGCTGTTCCACCAGCGCACATTGGCGAAATACTCGAGCGATGTCCCGCCCATCAGACAGATGGCGTCGATGTGGTTATCCTTCATGAGCCGCTGCGCCCGCTCCACCCGCGCCTGGCGCTCCGCGCTCCCAATCGGCTTGGCTTCAGCTCGGCGGCTCTTTAACCCCGCGATGGAAGGCCTGGTCTGCGCAGCGGCGAGTCCGGCGGCCCCTGCCGCGAGTATCCACTGTCGTCGGTTCATCCCGCTATTGTGGCACCTCCTGTGCAGGCCAGGGCTGTTGCCTGGGGTCGCGCTAGAATCGAGAAATTGAGAAGACCCGGCGCCTTCGCTGCCCTCTATCTCTCAGCAGCCGCCCTCACGCTTGCCTGGCTGCGCCTGCACCGCGCTCCTCCCAACTGGGATGACGCCTGGTACCTGAGCAACAGCCTGACCCTCTATGACGCCTGGACTTCGGGCGGCTTGCCTGGTTTAGGCCGGCAGTTTCTCGCCGCACTCGAATTCAAGGCGCCTCTGATCACCGCACTGCCGTTGCCGTTCTATCTCATCTTCGGACGCCGCTGGCATTATGCATTTCTGGTCAACATCGCGTCGATGCTTGTACTTTTCGCCGGCGTTTGGGGCATCGGCAACCGCCTGCGCGTTCGCGCGCGGGCCTGATGGCAGTCTATGTCACCGCGACTTTGCCGTTGCTCTACGGACTCTCACGCTGGTATCTGGTGGAGTATCCCCTCGCGGCCTGCGTCGTGCTGGCCTGGTGGCTGGTGCTGGTATCGGAGGATCTCACGCAGCGCTGGGTCACGGCCGCGCTTGGAATCGTGTGCGGATTCGGCCTGCTACTCAAAGTCGATTTCCCCATTTTCGTCGCCATTCCGATCGGGATCGCGCTGCTCCGGTCGCGAAACTGGCGATCACTCCTGCGGATTTCGATACCGTCGCTTATTCTGGCCGGCCCGTGGTATGCGCTGCACTGGCGCGCCACTGTGGACAATGTAATATCCGCCGGATTCGGTGAGCCCGCGCTAGTCCAGGGAACTGGCGCGATTTTCTCGCTTGGCGCCATCCTGGCTTATTTCGGGCTAATTGCCGAACGCGGTGTTTCGGTTTATTACTTGCTCGTCACCGCTGCCGCTGCCTTGTTTGTCCTCTTGCGCCGGCGGGTTCGTATATTCAGCCAGATCTCGCAGCCGGCGTGGTGGCTGGCGCCATTCCTGATTTTTATGTTCGGCGGGAACAAGGACGTCCGCTACATCGCGCCTCTTTTGCCGGCCTTCGCGCTCGCCGCGGCATGCCTGCTGGACGCTGCTTTGGATCGAAGGAAGTGGCTCATCCCGGCTGTCCTGGCGTTCCCTCTCGTCAGTCTGCTGGCGGTCTCGTTTCATTGGCCATATACCGCCGGCGACCTCGGTTATGTGAGCATCTACGATCGCAACACCTGGCTTCACGATGAAATCCTGCGAGCTATAAGCGATAGCGCACTGGTCCATCCGGGCCAGCGGAAGATGGTTCTGTTGGGCACGGACCGGGCACTCTTCAATGCCGACAACTTCCAACTCACCGCGTTGCAGAACCGCCTGCCGCTCGACGTCCGGACCACTGCCTACCAGAAAGATTGGGCGCCTCTTCTCGACTTGGCCCGCGCGTCATCGTATTTCGTATACAAACAAGGGGGCGAGCCCGAATCGGCATTTTTCAACACTCGCGGCGCCGAACTAATTGCATATCTCAGAGGCTCTCCCGAGTGGGACGAAATCCCCTTCGGACGCGTCTTGCCCGATGGCGGGACCGTCCATATCCTCCGCCACGGACGCTGATCGGACCTGCGTCAACGAGGCGCCCGCATCGGCTAGAATAGAAGGCTGGAGGCCTAATTGGCGGACGACACACAAAAGCAAAAGGAAAATCTCTGGAAAGCCGACTATATCGGCAGCGGGACATTCGTGATCCACAAGCCCAAGCGAAAGAAGCCCAAGCTGCGTCAGAGCCGGTTGAAGGGCACCGTCCGAGGCGCCCGCAAGTAATCCAGCCGCTGTACACTGTCTCTTGATCCCACAGGAGACTGTTTCCCCTCAAATCAAGGACGGGCTGGCAGAGGCTTTGGCCAAGGCGTACGCCACGCTGGTGAAGCGTCAGCGGTCCAGTACGGCGTTCGTGCGCTGGACCGCGCCCCGCCGCCGGCAGCACGATTTCGTCTGGCTGGATCCCGGCCAGGAAACGCTATTCACCAGCGGCCGAGAACTGGCCGTTAAACGCACTAGCCCCACTTACGAATCGATCAACGGCATGATGTCGGCGATCGAATTGAATCCGTATGAGCGCGAGCTTTACTACGGATATCCCTGTCTCTGCGGATTCGTGGATGGCGTTGCCGTGCGCGCTCCCATCTTCGCCATGCCGGTCTCCATCGTCGCCGAGGGCAGCTCGCTCATCATCGCGGAACTGGAAGACGTCCTCCGCTTCAATTCTCTGCCCTTTCGCACTGAACACGATAGCGCCGCCAAGGATCAGGCGCTGGCCCGGCTGATCGATTCCACCCCCGCTTTACCGCTCACCCCCGGCGCCCTCAGGAGCTTTTGCGAGAATCTGGCGCGCGACCTGGGCGTTCAAAACGACGCGCAGCTCGACGGCGGCTTATCGCCGCCTCCCGCGGAACCCAAGACTGCCACCCCCCTGCGAATCATCGATGCCGCCGCGTGTTTCATTGCTCCCAAGGGCAATTATTTTCTGGCCAGCGACCTGGAGCAGATCGCCGCCGCGGGATCGCTCGGCGTCGCTCAGTCCGCCTGGGGCTGGCTGATCGGCAAGCGCGGAGCGCTGGGAACCAGTGACGATTTCCGCGATTCCCGCAAGGTGTTCTTCCCTTTCTCGTCCAACCCGAGCCAGCGCCGCGTGGCGTTGCTGGCGTCCGATCCCAACAACCGCATCATCGTGGTGCAAGGTCCGCCGGGAACCGGCAAATCGCTCACCATCGCCAATACGGCGTGCGACCTGATCGCGCGGGGCAAGCGTGTTCTCATCAGCTCGCAGAAGAACAAGGCGCTGGAAGTGGTGGACGAATTGTTGCGGCATCTGGGCCTGGAACAGATGCCCATGACGCTGCTCCGCCAGGACCGCGAATCGCGGCGGGCGTTGCGCGAGAGCCTGGATTGCATTCGCAAACAAAGAGCCGCCGAGGAGACTCGCAAGGACGTGGTGCGCGAATCCGGGGCTCACACCGGCACAGCCGCGAAGGTGGCTTCGCTGGACCATGCGCTCTCGGGAACGCTGCAAGCCGAGCATGACGTATATGGCGCGGCCCAAAGCGTGAGCACCGCCAGCGGCCTGCTTCGGCGCTGGCGGGCGCGCGCGAATTTGCAACTGACGCTATGGTCCGCGAAACGCAAGGCGCCGCGCTTGTCCGACGAAATCGCGGAACAGGCCCGGCAGCGACGTTCCGATCTGTTGGATCGAGCCGTGCGAGTACTCAAGATGTCCGCGGAGGACCGGGTGGCCTCAGCCACGCGCGATGAACGCAATAACCTGCACGAATTCGCGAAGCTCCTGGGACGCGACCAGGGCAGCGCGAAGAACTTCAGCGTGTTTGACCGTCTGAAGCGCGATCCCGAGCGCTGCCACAGCCTGCTCAAGATTCTGCCCTGCTGGATCATGACCCCGGATGACGTCGCCCGCCTGTTCCCCTGCGAGCCGGGCCTGTTCGACGTGGTGATCATAGACGAAGCGTCTCAATGCGATCTCCCGTCCATGACGCCGGTGCTTTACCGCGCCAAACAAGCGATCATCGCGGGCGATTCTAAGCAGATGCAATCCCAGCGCTTTGCCTTCACGTCGACGCAGGTGGCCGCGCAGGCATGGAGCGAACAGAAGCTCGGCCAGCTGGATCCCGAAGGCAATTTCGATCCCGCGCGTACCGACCTGCTCGCCCTGGCATCTATCCGGAAGGACGAAGAGGCGTTCCTGGATGAGCACTATCGTTGCCTGCCGCCAATCATTTCGTTCTCAAACAAACGCTGGTATCGAGGCCGTCTGCGCATCATGCGCGACGACGAAGA
>JAYTVY010000702.1:0-5552 GCA_043743755.1 Bryobacterales bacterium
GCCGTCACCGCGACTGGATCCAACTTCGCCCCCGGCATGCGCGTCCGCTGGAATGGACAGGACCGGCCTACTACTTTTTCCGACGCCCAGCATCTCACCGTGCAAATTCCGGCAGCGGACCTCGCATCTGTCGGTCGCGCGTCGGTCTCGGTTTTCAATCCCAACAGCGGCGGCGGCAGCTCGAATCCCACGGTTTTCAGCATCGGCCCGGCTCCCTCCGCGCCCTCCAACGGCTTCGTGAATGACGCGTTTCCTCTAGGTGGCAACGCCCTCGCCGAACGCAGCATCGCGTCGCTGTATGGCGTGAACTTCGCGCCCGGCGTCGTGATAGCCGATGGTCTTCCACCCCTTCCGTTTACGCTCGGCGGCTTGACCATGACGATGGGCGACAGTGTCATCGGCCTGAATCCGGTCCCGCTGTTCTTCGTTTCGCCCGGTCAAGTGAATTTCCAGGTTCCCCGTTTCGGCGTGACTGTGCCTACCACCGTTAAACTGACTCTTGCCCAAGGCGCTTTCACTTCCAGCCTGAACGTAGTGCTGCGGCCCTTCTCACCGGGCATCTTCACTACCAATCAGGGGGGCAGCGGCCAAGCCTCGGCCCTGATCAATGGAACCGCTTCCGTGGTCGCGCCGGTCGGCACCTTCCCCGGATCGCGTCCCATCAAACGCGGCGAATATATTCAGGTCTATGCAACCGGTCTGGGCGATGTCACGAATCGCCCGAGTCTTGGTTCACCGTCCCCTTCGAATCCTCTGGCCTTCACCATCCAGACGCCCGTGATAACCGTGGGCAACGTGCCCATCGTTCCCACCGACATCCCCTTCTCCGGCCTGGCGCCCGGCTTCGTGGGTCTCTATCAGATCAACTTCAAAATCCCCGACACCGCCCCCAGCGGCAACGCGGTTCCCATCTCGCTCACAATTGGCGGAGTTGCTTCCAACACGGCTACCATCGCAATAGAGTAGCCGGTGCCATTTTCGAATATCCTGGTTCGCGCAACCAACTGGGTGGGCGATGCGGTGATGTGTGTGCCGGCGCTCCAGGCCTTGCGCGGGCGCTTCCCTGCCGCGCGGATCGCGATTCTGGCAAAGCCGTGGGTGGCCGGGCTTTACGCCCGCGAGCCCTTCGCCGACGAGGTGATTCCCTATACGCAAGGTTACTGGGGCACCGCGCGCACGTTGCGCGCGCGCCGCTTTGATGCCGCCATCTTGCTGCAGAACGCCTTCGAAGCGGCGCTCATCGCATGGCTGGCGCGCATTCCCGTGCGCATCGGGTACAATCGCGACGCCCGGGGCCTGCTGCTCACTAGCGCCGTTCCCGTGCCGGCGCCCGGCGAAATCTCCCGCCACCAGCGCTTCTATTACCTCGAACTGCTGCGCCGCGCCGGCCTGATCCCCCGGCTGCCTGAGAGCGATGCCATCCACTTGACCCGCCCCCAAGTGGCGCTGCGTCCCATCATCGGCGTCAGTCCGGGCGCTGCCTACGGCGGCGCGAAACGCTGGCTTCCCGAACGCTTCGCCGAGGCTGCCGCCACCGTCGCCGATGTCCATGGCGCGTCCATCGCTCTGTTCGGATCGGCCTCCGAACGCGCCGTCTGTGACCAGATTGCCGCGCTGCTGCCCGGCCGCGAAGTGATCAACCACGCGGGCCGCACCACACTGGCCGAATTCATCGATCTAGCGGCGGCGTGCCAGGTGTTCCTCACCAACGACTCCGGCGCCATGCATATCGCCAGCGCGCTCGGCGTTCCCACCGTGGCGGTCTTCGGCGCTACCGATCATGAGGCCACTGGCCCCACCGGGTCTCGCGCTCGCATCGTTCGCGAGCCGGTGGATTGCAGTCCCTGCCTCCTCCGCGAATGTCCCATCGACCATCGCTGCATGACCCGCGTCCCATCTGGCCGTGTGGCGGAAGAGGCCCTCAAACTGATTGAATAGGTATGGGAACACGGTCCAGATTGGATACGCGAACGAAAATTCACACCTATGAGGATGCGCTGGATCATACGCGCGGCAAGCACGCCCGCTGGGTAAGCGGCTGCTTCGACCCTCTGCTGGCGGAACACGCGCGCCGCCTGTCGTCATTATCCAGTGGCGCGGAATGGCTGGTGGTGAGCGTCATGGAGGCCGGCCCCGATCCAATTCTGCCCGCCGAAGCGCGCGCGCAACTGGTGGCGGCGTTGATGGTGGTGGATTGCGTGGTGATCGGCCAGGCGCCCGCGCACGCGGAAGACATCGCCGACGCACCGCTTCGCCGCAAGCTCGCCGAACAAGTGCGCCGCCGGCAGGAGCTCGCTTGATGGCCGGAGCCCGCGTCCTGGTGGTCCGCCTGGGAGCGATGGGCGACGTCATTCAGACTTTACCCGCCGTCGCCAGCCTGAAGCACAGCATCCCGCACTCGACAATTACCTGGATCGTGGAGAAGCGCTGGAGCGCTCTGCTCGAAGGCAATCCCTACGTGGACCGCACCATTTTTCTGGACCGCGGCAGCCTGGGCGGCATACTGGGTTCCTGGCGCGACCTGCGCGCATCGCACTACGAGTTCGCCGTTGACTTCCAGGGACTCATCAAATCCGCCGCAATCGCCGCCATCGCGCGCCCTGAACGGATCTTTGGATTCGCTTCGCCGCTGGTGCGCGAACGGCCGGCCGCGTGGTGCTATTCCGACAAGACGCGGTCGACGTCCGTCCACATGGTGGATCTCAATCTCGACCTCGCGGCCGCGGCGGGGGCATCCAGCCTGCTTCGAACCTTCCCTCTGCCGGCGGGAACTCCCGAGGGCCGCCTGCCGGACGGCGACTTCGTGCTGGCCAGCCCGCTCGCAGGCTGGGGCGCGAAACAATGGCCTCTCGAATTCTACGGCGAACTCGGGAAGCGCCTGCGCCGCGAGTTCGGACTCAAGCTGGTTTTGAACGCCGCCGAATCCATCGAGATCGATGGCGCCGACCCGCACTCATC
Organism: Bryobacterales bacterium; assembly: GCA_043743755.1. Lineage (GTDB taxonomy): Bacteria > Acidobacteriota > Terriglobia > Bryobacterales > Bryobacteraceae > JALYHQ01. The sequence continues at coordinate 2,959 of JAYTVY010000702.1, forward strand.
CAATCTTCCAGGGCTGCTCGACGCCACGCGCCGCGCCGTCGCCGTGGTGGGCGTGGATAGCGGACCGCTGCACCTCGCCGCCGCGCTCGGCAAGACCGGAGTCGCTATCTACGGTCCCACTGACCCGGCTCGCAATGGTCCGTACGGCGGTACCTTCACCGTGCTGCGATCCACCGATGCGATCACCACGCTCAAGCGCACTCCCGAGCCGCATCCCAGCATGCGCTCCATCTCTCCGGCGGTGGTTTTCGACGCGCTCGCCAAGGTCCTATGTTCCCGAAGCGTTACGCCGACGTTGTAGCGCGGCTGCGTGTTCCGTTCGGCTTTGTCCTGGTGATCGCATTCGCCTGGCTGTCTCACCCCAGCGCGGTGTCTTTGGCCGCCGGACTTCCCATCGCCGCCCTCGGACTCGCATTGCGCGGCTGGGCGGCCGGACACTTGGAAAAGAATTCGCAACTCGCGGAGAGCGGCCCGTACCGATTCGTACGCAATCCGCTGTATGTGGGGACGCTCATCGTCGCCCTCGGCCTCGCTGTCGCCTCCCGGCGCTGGCTACTGGGCGCGATCTTCGCGGTAGTGTTCCTCTTTGTGTATCTCCCCGTAATCCAGCTCGAGGAACAGCACCTGCGCCAGCTTTTCCCCGAGTACGACGCCTACGCCCGCCGGGTCCCGGCGCTCCTGTGGCGCGGCGTCATGCCCCGCGGTTCCACGCGAGGCTTCCGCTGGCCGCTCTACCGGCGCAATCGGGAATACGAGGCGCTGATCGGCTTGCTGCTGGGCGCGGCATTTCTATTCGGGAAACTCTTCTGGGGATAGTGGCGCTCGCAGCATGATCGTCTTCGTATACACCACGCGAAATCCGAGCCGCTCGTAATTCCGCTGCGATCCACTGCCCGGCAGCGTCGACGCGGTGATTAAATCGCACCCGCGCTCCGCCGCGTACCGCATCCGCGCTACGATGAGCGCCATGTGCAGCCCGCGATTCCGATATCCCGGGCGCGTCGCGTCTCCGAACAGCATCGCCAGCCCGTCCCGTACCGCCATACCCGCGGCCGCCACCGGCGTCCCCTCGATCTCGGCCAGCCACGGCGCGCCGCTGGGCATGCCGAAAAGCGTATTTGCCAGCTCCATCTCCGGCCGCAGAACGTCTTCGCGCTCCAGAAACCCATGCATGGTGGTGCGGGCCCAAGCCTCGCGATCCTGCTCGCCCGCGCGCCGGACCCTGACGTCCTCGCCATCCGGCACGGGCTGAGCGGCCCGTACCAGCACATTGTTGAATTCCGCGATGCGGTAACAGCGCTGCCCCATCAACTCGGCCAGCGATGGATCCGCCAGCGGGCACAGGTCGACATTGATCGGCGTGCCGCGGCTGCGATAATACTCCTCAATCGCGTCGAGCTCGGCCGCCGTCACCGGCCCTTGCATCCCCACGCCGACGGCATGCGACAGCGGCGACCCCGCGCCTCCGAACGCTACCTCGCCGCCGCCGATACGAGTCGCGGTTTCACCATAAACTTGCGAGAGTTCGGCGGCATTCCGGGCTTCATTCAGCTCCAGCCGCCGCGCCAGCGCCAGATCGGCGTACGTCACCGGACCGCTTCGAAGGTAGTCCAGGGATACGATTTCAAGTCTTTCAGGAGACTCTTCTGCCAGGCGAATTCGGGATGCTTCGCGAGATGCTCGGCCGCGTGGAAGTCGATGCCGCAGGAGTGCCCCATGGCCGCGGTGAACGTCATCTTCGAAATCATCGCAGCGTCCGCCGCCTTGTTTTGAACCGCGCCCGCGATCCCGTACTCGGGCTCCCAGGGCTTCGAGCCGCGCGCCGACAAGTCGATATGCCCGCACAACGTCCGCTCGCTGGGAGCGGTCTTCTTGTCGAACGTATCGTAGTGATCGCCCAGGAACCGCTGCGCCGCCGCCACGTCGATGCGCCCCTTATTTTCAGCCATCAATTGATCCCAGCGGATGTGCCGCGCATTGGCGCTCACGCTCAGGTCCTTGATCCCGAAATCCGTCTCCTCGGCCGCCAGCTTCGCATTGTTCGGATAATTCGAACCCACGAAATAGCCATCCTTGGTCTTGAGCAGATTCACGTTTTTCAGGCCCAGCTCCAGGCTGCCGATTTCATTGGTCTTGGTATCCACCACCAGCCAGTTATTGGCGTACCCGCCGTTGTTTCCGGCCTTCATGATGTCCGCGAATTCGTCGATCGACGCCGCATATTGCATCGCTTTGCGGGCGCGCACGAACTCGGCGATGCCGTTGGGATCGAAACCGGAGAACTGGCTGATCGTGGTCTCCGTAATCGCGATGCCCGCGTCATTCACCCCGAAATCGTCGCCGCTGTGGATCAGGCCGGGCATGCCGTCCATCACCAGCCGGTGCCCGCTGGCGGGCGCGATGTCGAAGACGATGTTCCAGCGCGAGCCTTCCTTGTACTCGGTCCAGTTATTGTGCGCAATCACCACGTGCCCGTCGCTGGTGTAGCTCCCGGTGGCCACGAAGGCGCTGCAATGTTCCGGCACCGGCCGCTTGCCGTGCGCCAGCTTGTGCTGTTTGTCATACCAGTTGGTGTAATAAGGCGAGAGTTCCAG
>JAYTVY010000703.1:0-4148 GCA_043743755.1 Bryobacterales bacterium
GCGGCTCGGGCAGCGGCATTCAGGGCGGTATGGCGGTGATCACGCCCGACGGAATCGTGGGTAAAGTGCTGGATTCGTATCCCACCGCATCGCTGGTCATGCTGGCCACCGACCCCACTTTTGCGGCCGGCGTGATTTCCCAAAAGAACCGCGTGCACGGCCAGCTCAAGGGACAAGGCAATCCCACGTGCTTGATAGATTACGTGCAGAACGAGGAAAAAGTGGATGTGGGCGAATGGTTCTACACTACCGGTACGGATCGCATCTTCCCCAAGGGACTGCCGGCAGGCCAAGTAACGGCGGTGCGCAACGGGAAGAATTTCAAGGAAATCTACATATCGCCCAGCGGCTTTCAGAACGGGCTGGAAGAAGTGCTGATCGTGATTGAGGGCGTACACCAGCCAATTCCCGACAATGAGGTTCCTTCGCCGGCGTACAAGATCAACCCGCCGCCGCCGGACGCGACGGCCGATGGGGGCACGGGCGCGCCGTCCACGGCGGCGAGCACTCTCAGCACGGACGCCGATCGCTTGAAAGAACAGTATCGCCAGGCCGGTCAGGCGCAGAAGCACGTATTTGGCGAAGGGACGCCGGGCTCGGCGCCGCCGGATTTCACCAAGATTCCGGGTATCCGCGAAGCCGCAACGGCGCAACAAGCTCCGAAGCCCGCCCCGGCGCAGGCACCGGCACAGACCGCCGCCGGCAAGCCGGCCGCTCCGGCCGCGAACGCAGCGTCGGGGACCGCAACGAATGCCGCTGCTGCGCCCAAGACGAATTCCAACCCGACAGCGAGACCGCCCGCCGAAGCCGTGGCGAATGTAACCGCCAAACCCAAGCAGCGCGCTCCGATACTGGTAACCGATCCCATGGATGCCGATCAAGCCAACGATCCCGGGCCTCCGCCGGAACGCACCCGTGCGAAGGAGCCGCCGCTGGATGAGTACGGCTCGCCAAAGCCCCAGACGCCCGCGCGTCCACGGCCGGCCGGGTCCACCGCTGCGCCCCCGAACGGCGCCGCTGCTCCCAAAGTGAAGGCGGCCGTTTCCAACCCTCCAAGAACAACGCCGCCAAACGGCAATCCGCCGGCCTCGAATGCCGCAGCGCCGCAGAAAAAGGTGGCTGCGCCGACTGCGGCTCCGGCTAAACCCAAGCCGCAGGTTCCCCCTCCCGCCCAATGAACGAATTCAGCGAACGGCTGCTGTCGAGCTCGCGCCGGCGGGATCGCGCTTCCCGTACCCGTGCGCTATGGCTGATTGCGATTCCGCTCATCGCGATTCTCTTCCAGCTTTACGTTCCCCGCTATGTGCACTTCCTCGGCTACCTGGAGCTGCCGCTGCTGGTAACCGTTCATTTCGCGCTAACACGCCGGGAAGCCGTCTCGTCGGTATTTTACGGCGCGGCCATCGGGCTGGTGCAAGATTCCCTGAGCCACCACCCCATCGGAATGCTTGGAATAGTCAAGACGCTGGTGGGTTATTTCGCCGCATCCGTGAGCGTGCGATTCGATGTGGAGAATCCAGTGATCAGTTTCATCCTGGCATTCTTCTTTTATTTCTTCCACGAGTTCTTCCACTGGGTGCTGAAGCGCGCGCTGCTGGGGCAGACGATCGCCTTCAATCCCGAGCAAACTTTCATTTTTGGCCTGTTGAACGCCGCGGTGGCCCTGCCGCTGTTCCATATTTTGGATAAACTGAAGACAACGGCCTGAGAGCAAGACGTCACCCGTGAACCTCCAAACTGAGCGGCGCAAGGAACACATGAGCGCAACCCGGTTGCTGCGCGACGACTCGAAGTTCGCCGCCGGGAAGATCGCCGTTTTCCAGTACCTGTCGGTAGGGATTTTCATCTTCCTGCTGGCCAGCTTCTGGGATCTGCAGGTCCACAATCCCGAGCTCTACCAGGTGCGCGCAGAGCAGAACAGCATCAAGGCCATTCCAGTGCTCGCGCCGCGCGGAAAGATCCTGGATCGCGACGGCCGCATCATCGTCGACAACCACTCGTCCTTCAGCCTGCTGCTCTCGCGCGAAGTGCTCAAGATGGAGCACCTGCGGCCAATCGCGGAAGGCTTGAGCATGGATTACGACAGCCTGGTGGCGCGCGTGCGCCGCTTTCAAGGACCCAACTACGTTCCGATCATCATCAAGGAAGAGCTGACCCCGGCCGAACTGGCCTTTGTGGAATCGCACAAGGACGCGGGAACTTTTCCCGAGCTGGAAGTAATCCGCGCGCAGCGGCGTCTGTATCCCAAGGACGGGACCGCCGCGCATGTGATCGGCTTCGTGGGCGAAGTGAGCGAAGCCGATTTGAACAGCTCCGAGTTCGCGCGCTTCCACCAGGGCGACGTTATCGGCAAGGATGGCATTGAGCGCCAGTACAACGACACGCTGATGGGCGTCGACGGCCAGCGCCGGGTGGAAGTGGATAACCTGGGCCGCGAGCGGCAGCCGATCGACGACAAGGAGGCTGTCGCGGGCAAGAACCTGCGGCTTACTATCGATTTGGATCTTCAAGTGGTGGCCGAGCTGGCGATGGAGAACCGGCGCGGCGCCGTGGTAGCGCTGGATCCGCGCAACGGCGAGGTGCTGGCCATGGTGAGCCGGCCGTCGTTCGATCCGAACTTGTTCGCCGGACGCATCCGCTCGCGCGACTGGAACGATTTGATCAAGAACGCGGATCACCCTCTAATGAATCGCGCGGTGCAAGCGCAGCTCGCGCCGGGATCCACTTTCAAACCGATCATGGCGCTGGCGGGACTGGAATCCGGCATGATCGACGAGACCTTTCATGTGAATTGCAGCGGCGGGCAGGACTTCTATGGCCGTTACTTCCACTGCCACAAAGTGCATGGCGGGACGGACCTGCACAAGGGCATCGTTCAGAGCTGCGACGTGTTCTTTTATAACGTGGGGAATCGCATCGGCATTGACCGGATCGCCGGCATGGCGGAGCTGGCCGGGCTGGGCCACAAGACCGGGATCGATCTGCCGCATGAGGCCGATGGCGTGATGCCTTCGACGGCGTGGAAAGCGCGGCTGTACCGGCAGAAGTGGTACGCGGGCGAAACCATTTCGGTCTCCATCGGGCAGGGCGCGGTAGCGGTGACGCCGCTGCAACTCGCCCGGGCCATCGGCGGCATCGCGGCCGGCGGGGTCTGGAACACGCCGCACCTGGTGAAGGAGGCCGCGAATCTGGCGCCGGCGCGCGTAGGTAACGTCAACCTGGAAAATGTCCAGAAGGTGATCTACGGTATGTATGGCGTCGTGAATGAAGGGGGCACCGGCGGCCGCGCGAGGCTCCCCGGCATCAACGTCTGCGGCAAGACCGGAACGGCCCAGCTTGCTTCGAATGAGCTCCTGAAGGGAACGCAGCTCGGCAAGAGCATGAAGGATAACGCCTGGTTTGTGGGATTCGCGCCGCGCGAAGCTCCCGAAATCGTGGTGGTGGCGCTGTTCGAGAACGGCGAGCACGGGCCCAACGCCGCCCCCATTGTTCGCGACGTCCTCAAAGCTTACTTTGACAAGAAAGCCCGCCTCAACCAGGTCCGGACGCAACTGGCCGCTGCCCAGATCCTAACGCCGACGCGCCCTGCCACACCTTAATCACCATGGCTTCCTACCGTTCTCTGCGCGACTTCGACTGGCCGATGCTGGTGCTCGCCTTCGCCATTTGCGGGCTAGGCGTGCTCCAGATCTTCAGCGCCACCCACGACACCGGCTGGCGGGATGCCTGGTGGAAGCAGATCATCTGGGTGGTGGTGGCATTCATTGCCATGTGGGTGATCACGCTGATCGATTACCACACGCTACTGGCGCAGGTACCGCTGCTTTACGGGATTTCCATCGTCACGCTGGTGGGCACTTTCATCCTGGGAATGACGGTCTTCGGCTCACGCCGCTGGATCGGGTCCCGAGGCTTCCATTTGCAGGTATCGGAATTCGTTAAAGTAATGTTAATATTGCTGGTAGCACGGTACTTAACCGAGCTCAAGACGGAGCAACTGGAATTACGCGATTTGCTCAAGCTGGGAGGACTGGTGGCTGTCCCCATGGTCCTGGTGATCAAACAGCCAGACCTTGGCACGGCTCTGACCTATCTGCCGATTCTGTTCAGCGGCATCTTCCTGGCAGGTCTGCGCTGGCAGTACGCGG
>JAYTVY010000704.1:0-8013 GCA_043743755.1 Bryobacterales bacterium
GCCCGCGGCCGCGTGGATGAGGCAGCTCTGTCCGGCGCTGAGCGGCCAGGTGGAGTGCGTGAGATAGTGGGCGGTCATGCCTTGGAGCATGGCCGCGGCTGCGCTATCGAAGTCCATCGCGGGGGGAATCTTCACCAGCTGCCAGGCGGGAACGGCGGCGTACTCGGCGTATGAACCGCGGGCCATGGCGTAAGCCACGCGGTCGCCCACGGCGACTTCGGTGACGCCGGAGCCCACGGCTTCGACGACCCCGGCGCCTTCATTGCCGAGGATAACCGGGGGATCGGCTTTGTAGAGCCCGGTGCGGAAATAGATGTCGATGTAGTTTACGCCGGCCGCGGCAATCTTGACCAGGGCCTGTCCGGGAGCCGGCTCGGGCTTGGGCAGATCGGCGTATTTCAGATTTTCGACGCCTCCCGGTTGTTCGATGAAGACAGCTTTCATAGCGTTCTCAATCTCCTTCGCAGATGCGCCATGGCGGCGTACAGCAACAGATACGCGAGCGTGAATGGGAACAGGACCAAACGGGCCACGGTGCGGACCGCGCCGGCGCCGGCGAGCCCGGCCCGGAAAATCATGAAATGCCAGATGGTGGGCCAGTGACAGCGATCCAGGTAGAAGTAATCGCCGTTCTCATTGAGGACAAAAACCTTTGCGGGGATGCGGAAGGCCAGGGCCCATTTCCATTTGGTCATGATGGGCTCGGCGGAGCAGAGGATGCCTACGACGTCGTAACCGCGTGTGCGGAGTTCTGAAAACAGGCGCTTGCGGGCGGGGCGATTAGGGTAATCGTTGATGCGGAAGACATGGCCGCGATCTTCGAGGAAGCCTTCGGGGAGGCCCGCGTAGCAAGTCGCGAGGTCGGCTTGCATGGCGGGGTAGGTTTCGTAGAGGCCGGGGAGCAGTTCTTCGACGCGCTGGCGGCTGCCGCTCTCGACGAGCAGGACGCGGGAGAAGGGAGGAATCGATCTGGAGAGGAATCCACGCATGGGTGAGCGATGGTGAAGGCGATACCAGCTACGCTTACTAGTGTAGCAATTGGGTGGATTTGGACGCTCCCTGACGGTCGCGGCTCGGTTAGGAAGAGCAGGGTACTGCTCTGAGGTTACACGCCCCAGCAGTAATCTTCCAGCGCTTTCTCGATGGCCTCGTCCTTCTCCACCAGGCGCATCAGCTCAAGGCGGATCGCATCGAGGAGGGCGCGCCAGCTGGCTTCTATGACGTTGTCGGAGACTCCGACGGTGGCCCAGCTGCGCTTGTGATCCGACCATTCCACCAGCACGCGCACTTTTGCGGCCGAGCCTTTTTTGGGCTCGAGGACACGGACTTTGTAGTCGGTCAGGCGCACATCCATGACGCTGGGGTATACGGCAGACAGGCATTGGCGCAGGCACAAGTCGAGTGCGTGAACTGGGCCGTTTCCCGTCGCTGACGCTGTGTGGACCGCATCCTGAATCTTTAGAGCGACGGTGGCGGTGGTGAGGGTGTCGTCGGGGCCGATCATCCGCGTGGTGACATCGAACGCAGCCACTTCGAACAAGTTGAATCCGGGATGCAGCGCTTCGCGCACAAGTAATTCGAAGGTGCCTTCGGACGCTTCGAGCTCGTAACCCTGGTACTCCATGAGCTTAATGCGATCCAATAACTGGCGGCGAGCTCCGGCGTCCAGGCGGTCTTCGAGGCCATGCTGCTTCAGCTTGTAAAGCACATTACCGCGGCCCGACAGATCGCTGAGCAAGACCCGCTGGCGATTGCCCACCGATTCGGGTGTGACGTGTTCGTAGGTGGCTGAGTGTTTCAGGATGGCGCTAACGTGCACGCCGCCTTTGTGCGCGAACGCGCTTTGTCCCACATACGGCTGGTCGCCGCGCAATGGGAGATTAGCCAGCTCGGCGATGTAGCGAGCTGTTGCGGTCAGCTTGGGAAGGTTATCGCGGCCGATGGTGGTGTGGCCCAGCTTCAGCTCGAGGTTCGCGATCACCGAACACAGGTTGGCGTTTCCGCAGCGCTCGCCGTAGCCGTTGAAGCAGCCCTGCACGTGCGTGCAACCGGCTTCTACCGCCGCGATGGCGTTGGCGACGGCCATGTCCGAATCATTGTGGGTGTGAATGCCCAGCACGCCGTCGAAGCGCTTGCGGACCTCGGCGACGATTTCAACCAAACGGTTGGTGATGGCGCCGCCATTGGTATCGCAGAGGCAGAGGACATCGGCGCCCGCCGACTTCGCCGCTTCCAGAGTGCGCATGGCGAACTCGGGGTTGGATTGGAAGCCGTCAAAGAAATGCTCGGCGTCGTAGATGACTTCGCGGCCGTGGGACTTGAGATATGCGACGGTTTCCGAGATCAGCTTCAGGTTTTCCTCTTCGGTGATGCCGAGAGCGCGCTGGGTGTGGAGGTCCCAGCTCTTGCCGAAGATGGAGACTGCTGGTGTGGCGGCTTCGAGGAGTGCGCGAACATTGGGGTCTTGTTCCACTGAATTCTTTGCGAAACGCGTGGATCCGAAGGCGACCAGGCGGGCGTGGCGAAGCTGGAGGTCGCGGGCGCGGGTGAAGAATTCCTTGTCTTTGGGATTTGACCCTGGCCAGCCGCCCTCAATGAAGTCGATGCCGAGTTCGTCGAGTTTTTGGACGATTTGGAGTTTGTCGTCGACGGAGAAGGAGATGGCTTCGCCTTGCGTGCCGTCGCGGAGGGTGGTGTCGAAGGTTTGGATGCGCATGTGGTGATCCGGAAGAAGACAGGCCGGGAGGCCTGTCCTACGTCTAGGTGCCGACTGCTGCTTCTACTTGTTCCTGGGGGACGCCGGCTTCTTTTCTCTTCTTCAGGAATGTCATCATTTCGCGGAGCTCGCGGCCGACCCGCTCGACTTTTTGGTCGCGGGCCGACTCGCGCATGGCCAGGAACTTTTTTCGGCCGCTGCGATTTTCGTTGATCCACTCGCGGGCGAACTGGCCGGACTGTACTTCGCCGAGGATTTTCTTCATTTCGGCGCGGGTCTCCTCATTCACGATGCGAGGGCCGCGTGTATAGTCGCCGTACTCGGCGGTGTCCGATACCGAATAGCGCATGTAAGCCAAGCCTCCCTCCTGAATAAGATCGACAATCAGCTTCAATTCATGCAGGCACTCGAAGTAGGCAATTTCGGGGGCGTATCCGGCGTCCACCAGGGTCTCGAAGCCGGCCCGGATCAGCTCGCTGACGCCGCCGCAGAGGACTGCCTGCTCGCCGAACAGGTCGCTCTCGGTCTCTTCCTTGAATGTAGTCTCGATTACACCCGCCTTCAGGCACCCCAGCGCACGGGCGTATGCCAGCGCGTTCTCGAGCGCTCGGCCCGAGGGATCCTGAGCTACCGCGACCAGCGCCGGGACGCCTACGCCTTCGGTGAACAGCTCCCGGACGCGATGGCCCGGGGCCTTGGGGGCGATCATCGAAACGTCGACGCCGGCGGGAGCTTGAATCTGCCCGAAGTGGATATTGAAGCCGTGGGCGAACATCAGCGTCTTGCCGGCGGTCATGTGGGGCGCGATCTCCTGGTTGTAGAGGTCGCCCTGGATATGGTCGGCCACCAGGATCATGACGACATCCGCCGCGGCGGCTGCTTCCGAGGTGCCGAGGACTCTGAGCCCCGCCGCCTCGGCCTTGGGCCGGCTTTGGCTTCCGGGATATAGCCCCACCACCACGTTGATGCCGCTGTCCCGCAGGTTCAGCGCGTGGGCGTGGCCTTGGCTGCCATAACCGATGATCGCTACCGTCTTGTTCGCGTAAAGCGCGAGGTCGCCGTCTTTTTCGTAGAATCGTTTAGCCATTGGATACCTTCAATCTGTCTTCTTTGGGAACCGGCGGCGACAGGCGCAGCCGTTTTGACTCCAGCGTAACCGCGACGACGCCGGACCGGGTGACTTCGATCTCTCCGTAGCTGCGCATCACGTCGATAAACTCGTCCATCTTTTCGGCATCGCCGGTACCTTCGAGCGCAAAGCCTTCGGTGCAAGAATCCACCACGCGGGCACCGAAGATTTCGGCTTCCTTGAGGATAGCAGCGCGGGTGGCCAAGGACGTACGGACGCGCACCAAAACCAGCTCGCGCCGGACCGATGGGCTATCCGTAAGATCCGTCGCTTGAAGCACATTCACCAGTTTATTCATCTGTTTGATTACCTGGGCGCGCAGCGTTGCGTCCACGTCCACGGCGATGCTCATGCGGGACAGCTCGGGGTCCAGCGTGCGGGCCACGGTCAGGCTCTCAATGTTGTATCCGCGGGCGCTGAGAAGTCCGGTAACACGCATCAGCGCGCCGGGCTTGTTCTCTACCAGCAGGGAAATGATTTGCAGCATGCGGCTAGGCCTCCACCGGCTGGGGCGGGCCGAGCACCATTTCGTTTACCGCTCCGCCAGCCGGCACCATGGGATACACGTTCTCGAAGGGCGTTACCTGGACATTCAGAAGATACGGGCCGGGCTCGCGCACGGCTTCTTCCAGGGCGCTGACCAGGTCGCCGGGTTTGTTGATGGTCCGGCCCTTGAAACCATACGCTCCGGCCAGCTTTTCGGCATCGGGGAAAGAGTCCAATTGAACCTGAGAGAGGCGGTTGTTGTAGAACAGCTCCTGCCATTGGCGCACCATGCCCAGGTATCCGTTGTTCATGATGATTATCTTGATAGGCAGCGCATGATTCGCGATGGTGGCCAGCTCGGGAATGGACATCTGGAAGCCGCCGTCGCCCACGATGGAGAAGACCAGCTTGTCGGGGCGCGCGAACTGGGCGCCGATGGCCGCGGGCAGTCCGAAGCCCATGGATCCGAGACCCCCGGAGTTGATCCACAGCCGGGGCTCATCGAAGCGTACGAACTGAGCGGCCCACATCTGGTGCTGTCCAACGTCGGAAGTGACGATGGCTTTGCCGCCGGAGAGCCGGTCGATTTCGCGCATCAGGTGCTGCGGCTTGATCTCGGTGGTAGAGATTTCCGGCGTCAGGGGATGTTGGTTCTTCCAGCCGCGGATCTGACTGCGCCAGGACTCGCGCTTGGATTCGTTCTGGGGGCTCTGCGCGGCTTCGATTTCCTTCAGACAGACGTTGAGTTTCTTCAGGACACGCTTCACATCGCCGACGATAGGCAGATCGGCGGCGCGATTCTTGCCGATTTCGGCGGGATCGATATCGACGTGGATCACCTTGGCGTGCGGCGCGAAGGCAGCCAGGCGTCCGGTAACGCGGTCATCGAAGCGGACGCCGAGCGCGATCAGGAGATCCGTGTGCGTCATGCCCATGTTCGCCGCATAACTGCCGTGCATCCCGGGCATGCTCACGTAATTCGGATGGGCGGCAGGCATGGCGCCCAGTCCCATAAGAGTTGTAACCGTTGGAGCGCCCAGCGTCTCCGCCAGTTCTCGCAGATCTTCGGAAGCCTCGGCGGCGATGACGCCGCCGCCCGCGTAGATAAAGGGCCGTTCGGCGTCCCACATCATCTGGGCCGCTCGCCGGATCTGGCCGGTGTGTCCCTCCGTGTAAACTTTGTAGCCGGGCAGATGGATGGAGGAGACCGGGCTGTAGTGCGCCTGTCCCGTGAGCACGTCCTTGGTCACGTCCACCAGCACCGGACCGGGGCGTCCGCTGGCCGCGATATAAAACGCTTCGTGGAGAGCCTGGGGAAGCTCGGCGATATTCTTCACGAGGAAATTGTGTTTCGTGCAGGAGCGAGTGATGCCGAAGGTGTCGGCTTCTTGAAACGCGTCGCTGCCCATGAGCTTCGATGACACCTGTCCGGTAATGGCAACCACGGGAATAGAATCCATCATCGCGTCGACCAGGCCGGTGACGAGGTTGGTGGCGCCGGGGCCCGAAGTGGCGCAGCAAACTCCAACGCGCCCAGTGGAGCGCGCGTAGCCTTCGGCCGCGAAGCACGCATTCTGCTCGTGCCGAACGAGAACGTGCTTGATCGGATGATCGTACATGGCGTCATATAGCGGTAGAGTGACGCCGCCCGGATAGCCGAAGATGCAGTGAACGTCTTCGCGGACCAGGCATTCCAGCAGGATCCTGGCTCCGGACATCAAGGGTGCATTTGTATTCGCCATCGTAGCCTTAAGCTGCTCCTAAGAAACGAAAAAGGCCACCGGCCGGGGCTTTGTTCCCCGCCGGCGGCCTCGGAAGTTCCAAACTCCGAAGTGGCCTCAGGCGGGGCCGGGTACGGCCACCCGAATAATAATGCCAACCAGCTTCGTAAGCAGATCTTTCTGGAGAAGAACCGGAGCGCAGGAACCCGGTAGGGTCCTTCCGCAGCCTTCGGTGCTTCCCAGATTGATCATTGAGTCTAGAGTACCCTACAAGTTCGGCAAATGCAAGAAGGAATTAGTATAAAAACGGCTAATGCTGGTATTGAGCTGTTCGGTAGAGTATCGACCGATTGGGAAGGTGGATAGAATCCTCGGAAACAATGTATAATGTCCGTGGGTTCTATCCAGATGCCGGTTGCCGCTTCCCCTTTCGCCAGAGCACGCCGAGTCTTTACCCGGCGCCGCGGGATGCTGCGCACTCGCGACGCCATTCGTCTTGGAATCCATCCGAGGACGCTGTACGCACTGCGCGACAGTGGGCAAATTGAGCGCGTGGGACGGGGGCTGTACCGGCTCTCAACGGCACCTCCGCTTACTAGCCCGGATCTGGTGCCGGTCGCGATTCGGCTACCGCGCGCGGTGATCTGCCTGATCTCGGCGCTGGCGCACCACGGTCTCACGACGCAGGTCCCGCATGCCGTCGATCTTGCGCTGCCGAGTCACGCTCAGATTCCGAAGATCGATGGTATTCCGCTGCGCGTGTTCTGGTACTCCCAGCCGTCATTTGGCGCCGGCGTCGACGTCGTGAGAATTGACCGGGTTCCGGTGCGGATCTATTCGCCCGAGAAAACCATTGCCGACTGCTTCAAGTACCGGAACAAGATCGGCCTGGACGTTGCCATCGAAGCCCTGCGCGCCTGGCGAGAGCGTACAGAGAAGCCGAACTTCCAGGCGCTGTCGAAGTTCGCCCGGATCGACCGCGTCGAGCGAGTGATGCGTCCGTACCTGGAGGCGCTGTTATGAGCGGGCCGGACCTGGGCGCATCAGTTCGCCAACGCTTGCTCAACCGGGGCAACGGCGTGCATCACTTACGAAATCGGCGGTGTTGAGTTTCGTAAAAATCGCGTCCAGGATGCGACAATAGAGTTTTACGCCATGATTCAGCTCTCCTCGGCCGGCAAGCGGTTCGGCCCCAAACTCCTCTTCGAAAACCTCAACTGGCTGATCACCACGCGCGACCGGACTGGCCTGGTGGGCGCCAATGGCACCGGCAAATCGACGATTCTCAAGGTGCTGGCCGGGATGGAAAGCCTGGATTACGGAACGCTGAGCACCACCAAGGGGATCAGCGCTGGATATCTTCCGCAGGATGGTCTGGAACTCTCGGGGCGCTCGGTTTTTGGCGAGTGCATGTCGGTTTTTGCCGGTCTCCAGGACATGGAGCGCGAGATGGAGGATCTGACGCGGCGCATGTCGGAGATCGATCCGGCCTCGCTTGAATACGGGGAGGTGGCGGACCGTTTCCATCGCATCGAGAGCGAGTTCGGCGCGCGCGATGGGTATGCGCTTGAAGCGCAAGTGGGCACCGTGCTGGCCGGATTAGGCTTTCCGTCTTCCGATTGGAAGAGGCGTACCGAGGAATTCTCCGGCGGCTGGCAGATGCGTATCGCGCTGGCGAAGCTACTGCTGGAAAAGCCGAACATGCTGTTGCTGGACGAGCCCACCAACCATCTGGATCTCGAGGCTCGCAATTGGCTGGAGCAGTATCTCGGGGATTATCCCTACGCCTTCGTGCTGATCTCGCACGATCGCTATTTCCTGGACGTCACGGTGAACAAGATCATTGAGATCTGGAACAAGGGCGTGCATTTCTATAGCGGCAATTATGAGAAATATCTGGCGCAGCGCACGGAGCGCAAGGAACAACTGGAAGCCGCGTACCGCAACCAGCGCGAGCGGAT
>JAYTVY010000705.1:0-1894 GCA_043743755.1 Bryobacterales bacterium
TTTCATGGTGGTGAGACCGTAAGAGTCGTTGGCTTTGGCGTATTCCTCGTTCCCCACCCGAATGCAGGTCTTCTCCAGCAGGCTGACCACCGTGGCCAGCACTTTTGCGCGCGGGGTGCCGGGAAGCTTGAGGTCCCTTCGCACGCGCCTCCGAATGCCCGGCAGAGCAGCCGCGAACGCGCGCATGCGGTTGAATTTTGTCTGGTCGCGGATCTCGCGATATTGCGGGTGATAGCGATACTGCTTGCGTCCCAGCGCATCGCGTCCGGTGGCCTGCAGGTGGCCATTCCTGGACGGACAGATCCAGACATTGGTCCACGCCGGAGGAATAGCCAGCGACCGGATGCGGGCCAGATCCTCTTTGCCGGTCAGCGGTTTTCCATTCACGCCGATGTAGGAAAAGCTCTTGCCGGATCGCTTTCTTACAATGCCCGGGCCGCCGGGGGTCACGTATCGAAGCCGCGCGGCCCTAGCAGATTCATGTGGATCCAGGGGGAGGTTGAGTTTGCCGGGCATATTCCAGGACCCCTTGCAGCAATTGTCAGGCCAGTTACGGCTATAGTGGAATTCAGGTGCAAAACGGGCGGCACAGTACGATGTTTTCGGCACTGGCGGCGGCCGGCAGCGTGGTGGCGGCCAGCAGTTGTTGCCTGCCTCTGGGCACGTTGTGGCTGGCTGCGGGATTCGCCGGCGCGTCAACGCTCCTCGCGGAGTTGAGGCCCTGGCTCATGCTCGCCTCCGTGGCGCTCATCGGTTTCGGTTTCTGGCAGGCGCGGCGGGCCAAAGAGTGCCGCAGAACTCCCGCGCGATTTCAGACGATTCTGCTGTGGACCTCGGCGGTGCTGGTGGGAATCTCCCTGCTCTTCCCGCAGGTTTTGGCGCAATGGTTGGCGAAACTGTGAGCCGGACACGGCGCATACAGCTGCTCCTCGCCGGATTGCTGGCGCTGGCCATCGCTCCGGCGGTGTGGTGGCAGATTGCCGGACCGCGCAGCACGCCGGCGGGTCAGCCGCCGCTCACCGATTTTCGACTGGATGATTTTGAGCGCCAGTTCCAGGCGGCCCCCGCGACGCGGCTGGTGGTTCTGCTGTCGCCCACTTGAGCGGCTTGTCTGCGGGGGGCCTCCGCAGTCGCAGCCATGCTGAAGCGGCATCCGAATGGCGGGTTGCAGGTGTTCGTGATCTGGGAGCCGGTACTCGCCACCGATTGGGGACGTCCCTCGGATGGAGCGCTCGGGTTAATTGAGGACCGGCGCGTCAAGCAGTTCTGGGATCGTGGCCGGGCGCTCTCCCACGCGCTGGGCGAGAAGGACAAGCACAGCATTGTCTGGGACTGGGCCGGAATTTATCCGGCTGGGACAGATTGGTGGACGGCGGCATTCTCCGACGGTCCAGTGGCGCCCAAGGCCGCGAAAATCGAAGCAGCCCTTGTCGAGCAGGCGTTTTCGCACGCCCCTGCTCCACGATAATAGAATATGGTACCCAACAGACCTGAGAGCATCCCGGAAGGACTTACATTCGACGACGTTCTTCTTCAGCCCGCGCGGAGCGCCGTCCTTCCCGCACAGGCGGACACCCGAACTTGCCTCACGCGCAACATCGCGCTGAATATTCCGATTGTCAGCTCGGCGATGGATACCGTTACCGAATCGCACCTCGCCATCGCGCTGGCCCAGCAGGGCGGCATCGGCATCATTCACCGCAACATGTCCATCGAACGGCAGGCGGAAGAAGTGGACAAGGTGAAGCGCAGTGAGAGCGGCATGATCGTGGACCCCATCACCATTGGTCCCGACATGAAAATCTCCGACGCCCTCGAAGTTATGAAGCGCTATCGCATCTCGGGCGTGCCGGTTACCAGCGGCTCCCGGCTGGTGGGCATTCTTACCAATCGC
>JAYTVY010000706.1:0-3490 GCA_043743755.1 Bryobacterales bacterium
GCTGATGGGTAGGTCATCGTCGAAGCCGATAAAGTCGAGACCTTGAAGATCGTGCGGAGTAATCGCCGGCTGCGCGGCCAGCGCGTGATAAGGCGAAACCGCCACCACCATCTCCTCTTGACGCCACGCCAGCACCGTCAGCTCACGCGACGGTTCGGGATAACTGAGCAGCCCTAGATCGGCGCGCCCCGACAAAACCGATTCCAGCACCTTTTCCGGACGCAGATACTCCACCTCCAGGCGTGCATCGGGGAACCTCCGCAGGTATTCATGCTCGAGTTGCGAGAGCTCGGACAGGCCTACTGAATAGATGGAAGCAACCCGCACCGTGCCTTCCACATCGTTCTTCAAGCGGTCCAAAGTGGCTTCGAATTCCTGGTTCAGCCGCAGCACATCGCGGCACAGGTCCAGGTATAGCTTTCCTGCGGGGGTAACCACCAAAGGGCGCGTGGAGCGGTCCAATAACACCACGCCCAGGTGCTGTTCAATCTCGTGGAGGTACTGGCTGGCAGCAGACTGACTTACCCCATTCATCTGAGCCCCCCGGCTAACGCTTCGGGTGTGAGCTATATCCCTGAAAAGAAGGCAATGTTGCAGATCCATAACGCCCAGAATTATTATAAGCCCTTCTAATGTTATGTCAAGTAAGATTCTATTGCAGTAATACTAGGGGAACCTGTATACTGGCTTTACCATGCGCGGTCTCCCCGTTGAGCAAGGACTCTATTCGCCGCTCCACGAGCATGATGCCTGCGGCATCGGCTTCGTAGTGGATATCGGCGGACGGAAGAGCCACGACATCATTCTCAAGGGCCTGCGGATCCTGATCAACTTGACGCATCGTGGGGCTTGCGGGTGCGATCCGGAGACGGGCGATGGGGCCGGCATCCTGATCCAGATCCCACACGCTTTTTTTGCGCGCGAGTGCAAGGAGATCGGCTTCACGCTGCCTCCCGCGGGCGAGTACGGTGTCGGGATGGTTTTTCTCCCGGTAGAGCCCCGGCAGCGTTTGCAGGTGGAGGGTATTCTAGAACGCATCGCGCGCGACGAAGGGCTCGCGGTGCTGGGATGGCGCGATACGCCGGTGAACTCGGACGCCATCGGCCGCGTAGGGCGCGCATCGCAGCCGTACATCGAACAGATCTTCATTCGCGGCGCGGCGGGAATGTCGCAAGACCAGCTGGAGCGTAAGCTTTACATCGTGCGCAAGCGCGCCGAATCGGAAATCGCCGCCTCGGACATTCACGACAAGAGCTTTTTCTACGTTCCGTCGCTTTCATCGCGCACCATTGTGTATAAGGGCCTGCTGCTGGCCGGCCAGATCGCGAACTTCTACAACGAACTCAGCGATCCGGAAGCGGTGAGCGCGCTGTGCCTGGTCCACCAGCGATTTTCCACCAATACGTTTCCTACCTGGCCGCTGGCGCATCCGTACCGCTACGTCTGTCATAACGGCGAGATCAATACCGTGCGCGGCAACGTCAACTGGATGTATGCGCGCCAGAGCATCCTGCAATCGCCGCTGTTCGGAGACGACATCAAGAAGCTGTTCCCCATTGTTCAGCCGGCCGGCAGCGATTCCGCGGCGCTGGATAACGCGATTGAGCTGCTGGTGATGTCCGGCCGCAGCCTGCCGCACGCCATGGCGATGCTGATCCCGGAAGCCTGGGACGCCGACACCACCATGGATCCGGAAAAGCGCGCTTTCTATGAATATCACGCGTCGCTGATGGAGCCGTGGGATGGACCGGCGGCGGTGGCTTTCACCGACGGCCGCGTGATCGGCGCGACGCTGGACCGCAACGGATTGCGCCCGGCGCGCTACCTGGTAACCAAGGACAACCTGTTGATTACCGCGTCCGAGACGGGCGTCCTGCCGGTGCGTCCCGAGGACGTGCGCTACAAGGGCCGCCTGCAGCCCGGCCGCATGCTGCTGGTTGATACCGAACAAGGGCGTATCATTCCGGATGAGGAAATCAAGCGTACGCTGGCCCAGCGGCAGCCCTATGGCGAGTGGCTGGAGAAACAACAGATCACACTGGACCATTTGCCGGAGCCCCCGCGCGTTTATGCGATGGATTCCGAGACCATGGTGTGCCGCCAGCGGGCGTTCGGATATACCGATGAAGACCTGCGCATCCTGATCGCGGCCATGGCGGTAAACGGCGAAGAGCCGGTAGGCTCCATGGGGACCGATACGCCGCTGGCCTGCTTGTCCGATAAACCGCAGCCGCTCTTTCATTACTTCAAGCAGATGTTCGCGCAGGTAACCAATCCGGCCATCGATCCCATTCGCGAAGAGCTGGTGATGTCGCTCACCAGCTACATCGGAACCGAGCAAAACATTCTGGATGAGACGCCGCAGCACTGCCACACGCTGAAACTTCCTCATCCCCTGCTCACCAATCGGGATCTGGAAAAGCTGCGCCGCGTCTCCACCAACGATCTGCTGGGCTGCACCATGCCGATGTTGTTCCGGGTATCCAAGGATCCGCTCGAAAGCGAACGCGAGCTGGAGCGCGCCTTAACGGGCCTGTGCCGCAGGGCGTCGCTGCAGATCAAATCGGGATATACCCTGCTGATTCTCTCGGACCGCGGCATCGACGAAGAACACGCCCCTATTCCGAGCCTGCTGGCGCTGACGGCCGTGCACAATCATCTGGTGCGCGAAGGCTCGCGGACGCAGGTGGCGCTGATTATCGAATCCGGCGAGCCGCGCGAGGTGATGCATTTCTGTCTGTTGATCGGATATGGCGCCAGCGCGATCAACCCCTACCTGGCGATTGAGACCCTGGAGGATCAAGCGCTGCGGGGCAACCTGGGGATGCCGTTTGAAACCGCCCTGAAGCACTACAAAAAGGCCATCAACAAGGGACTGCTGAAAGTTTTCTCCAAGATGGGAATCTCCACCCTGCAGAGCTACCGGGGCGCGCAAGTGTTCGAAGCCATCGGATTGAACAAGGATCTAGTGGAGAAGTATTTCACCGGAACGTCATCGCGGATCGGCGGCGTGGGACTGGAAGTGCTGGCGCGGGAAGCGTGGATGAAGCACGAACACGCCTTTCGCCCGATCGGCGATTCCGATACCGAGCTGGATGTGGGCGGCAGTTATCAATATCGCGCGCAGGGCGAATATCACCTGTTCAATCCGCTCACCGTCAGCAAGCTGCGGCACGCCGTGCACGGCGGCAATTTCGCGACCTTCCAGGAGTTCAGCGCGCTGATTAACGATCAGAGCCGCCGGCTCTGTACGCTGCGCGGGCTGATGGAATTCAAGCCCGCTGCTAACCCGGCGCCCATCGATGAAGTTGAGCCGGCCACCGAGATTGTCAAACGCTTCGCCACCGGAGCGATGTCCTACGGATCTATCAGCAAGGAAGCGCATGAGACGCTGGCCATCGCGATGAACCGCATCGGCGCGCGGTCCAATACCGGCGAGGGCGGGGAAGACGAGGAGCGCTTCCAGCGCGACCCCAATGGGGACTGGCGC
>JAYTVY010000707.1:0-3307 GCA_043743755.1 Bryobacterales bacterium
ACGGCTTCAGCAAGAAGTGGGAGAACCACTGGGCCGCCGCTGTGGTCTGGTACTGCTGGTATAACTTCGAGCACGTCCACAAAAGCCTTCACGTCACGCCCGCGATGGAAGCGGAATCGCGGATCACCCGTGAAGTGAGCGTGAACTCCTGGAGGCAGCCTCATTCGCCTTGGAGCATTCCCCTTATGGCCCAGACGTCCATCAAGGCGATCAACCAACTGCTTATAGCGCACTACCCGCTGATGCACAGGGGCATCGCCGTGCCTGCTAAACTGAATCTTCACCCATGAAAATTCACGAATACCAGGCCAAGGCGCTCTTGGCCAGATACGGGGTCCCTGTGCCCCGCGGTGAAGTGGCCTACACGCCGGAAGAAGCCGAAGCCGCGGCGAAGAAAATCGGCGGCAGCGTAGTAGTAAAGGCCCAAATCCACGCCGGAGGCCGCGGCAAAGGCGGCGGCGTGAAAGTGGCCAAGGATGCAGCGGAAGCATTAGAGATCGCACGGCGCATCCTCGGCATGACGCTGGTGACGCACCAGACCGGACCCGAAGGCCGCGTGGTCACGCGACTGCTGGTAGAAGAGACACTGCCCATCGAGCGCGAGCTTTACCTCGGGATCGTGCTCGACCGTGCCCAGGGAAAGCCAATTTTCATGGCGTCGGCCGCCGGCGGCATGGAGATCGAGCAGGTGGCTGCGGACACGCCGCATCTGATTCTCAAGGAAGCGCTGGAGCCGGGCCTGGGATTGGCCGCGTTTCAGGGCCGCAATCTGGCCTTCGGAATTGGAGTCCCGCCGGCTTCCGTCAATGCCGCCGTGGCGGCCATGTCCGCGCTCGTCAAGGCTTACGACGACATCGACGCTTCGCTGGCCGAAATCAACCCGTTCATCCTCACCAGCGACGGCAAGGTGTACGCTCTGGACGCCAAGATCACGCTGGACGACAACGCGCTGTATCGCCACAAGGAGTTGATCGAGCTCCGCGATCAAAATGAAGAGGATCCGCTTGAAGTAGAAGCCTCGCGCTTCAATCTGAACTACATTAAGCTCGACGGCAACATCGCCTGCATGGTGAACGGCGCCGGTCTCGCGATGGCCACCATGGACATCGTGAAGTACGCCGGCGGCAGTCCCGCCAATTTCCTCGATGTCGGCGGCGGCGCCAACGCCGAGCAGATCAAGAACGCGTTCCGGCTGCTGCTTTCCGATTCGCATGTCAAGGCCGTGCTCATCAATATCTTCGGCGGCATCCTCCGCTGCGACGTGCTGGCCACCGGCGTAGTGAATGCCGCCCGCGAGCTGAACATCCAGGTGCCCATCGTGGTGCGCATGGAAGGCACCAATGTCGAGAAAGGACGCGAGATTCTGAGCCAATCCGGATTTAACTTCACCATCGCCGACGGCATGAAGGACGCGGCCGAGAAGGTAGTGAGGCTGGCCCAATGAGCGTCCTGGTGGATCGCAACACGCGCCTGATGGTGCAAGGCTTCACCGGCAAGGAAGCCAGCTTCCACGCCCAGGCTTCCATCGATTACGGAACCACGGTGGTAGGCGGGGTTACGCCCGGCAAGGGCGGCCAGACGCATCTCGAACGGCCCGTATTCAACACGGTGGCCGAATGCGTCGGCGAGACTTCCGCCAACGCGTCCATGATCTTTGTCCCTCCGCCGTACGCCGCCGATGCCATCATGGAAGCGGTCGAGGCCGGAGTCGCGCTGGTAGTTTGTATCACCGAAGGCATTCCCACGGCCGACATGGTTCGGGTATCCGCGTTCATGCGGGGTTCGAGCACGCGTCTGATTGGGCCGAACTGCCCGGGCGTCATCTCACCGGGGAAATGCAAGATCGGCATCATGCCCGCGCACATCCACCGCGAGGGAAACGTGGGCGTGGTATCGCGCTCCGGCACGCTGACCTATGAAGCGGTGGGCCAGCTTACCAAACTCGGCATTGGACAATCCACGTGCATCGGCATTGGCGGCGATCCCATCATCGGAACCGACTTCCTCGACGCGCTGCGATTGTTCAATGAAGATCCGGACACGCACGCAATCGTCATGATCGGCGAGATCGGCGGCAACGCCGAGGAAACCGCCGCCGCGTACGTGAAAGAGAATGTCCGCAAACCGGTGGTCGGCTTCATAGCGGGTCAGACGGCGCCTCCTGGACGCCGCATGGGCCACGCGGGCGCTATCATCTCCGGCGGATCGGGCAAGGCTGAAGACAAGATCAAGGCGATGGAGCAGGCCGGCATCACGGTGTGCGCCTCGCCCGCCGATATCGGCGCCAAAGTAAAAGAGAGACTCTAACAAAAATGGCATTGGAACGAACTTTTGCGATCGTCAAACCGGACGCGGTGGCGTCGGGATATACGGGACAGATCTTGAGCATGATCGAGCAGGCGGGCTTCCGCGTGCGCGGCCTCAAGATGCTGCGCCTTTCCAGGCAACAGGCCGAGGCCTTCTATGAAGTGCACAAGGAGCGCCCGTTCTACGGCGGCCTGGTTCAGTTCATGACCGAGGGTCCTGTAGTCGCGATGGTTCTCGAACGCGAGAACGCCATCAAGGAGTGGCGCGATCTGATGGGGGCCACGAATCCGGAAAAGGCCGCGGAGGGAACTATCCGGAAGAAATTCGCGACCAGTGTCGAGCGCAACGCCACGCACGGGTCGGATGCGCCGGAGACGGCTGGAGTGGAGATACCGTTCTTCTTTGGTTTGGCCGAGCTGTTGTAGCGCGCAGGTTCCTACGGCAGCACATCCAGCGCGCGGTCAATCTCCTCCGGGCTGATATAGAAGTGCGGGGCGGCACGAATCCAGCCCCTCCTCGACGCGGCCAGAACCCCGGCGTCCATGAGTCGCTTCGCCACCACGCGAGGATCCACGCCAGCCCTCCTGAAGGACACTATCCCAGCCCCGTTGTCCGGCGTTCGCTCACAGGCCAGTTCGTAACCCTTGCCGGCCACTCCCCGAGCGAGCTGGTCTCCTAATGTCTGCACAGCGGCCGCAACCTGCTCCACTCCCACCTCAAGTAGAAATTCAATAGACGCCTTCAACCCGAAGCAACCAATCGTGTTCAGCGTGCCGCACTCGTACCGGCCTGCATCCGGCCGCAAGGCCAGATCCTCCGATGCGTAATCGTTGAAGCGAGCCACGTTGGTCCACCCGAACTCGGCCGGTTCAATCGAATCCAGCCGGTCCTTCCGTACATACAGGATCCCGCAGCCTTCCGGTCCCAGCATCCACTTATGGCCATCCGCGGCGAGGGAGTCGATATGACATTCATTCACGTCCAGCGGAAACGCGCCGAG
>JAYTVY010000708.1:0-1614 GCA_043743755.1 Bryobacterales bacterium
GCATATCCGGGCGTTTGAGTTCTTCGGCGGTGTCACGCAAATCGTCGTACCGGATAACTGCAAGACCGGCGTAACGCATGCGTGTTATTACGAGCCGGATCTCAATCTCACCTACCAGGAAATGGGCGCGCACTACGACGTGGCGATCATTCCCACCCGCCCCTATCGGCCCAAGGACAAAGCCAAAGTGGAAGTGGGGGTTCAGGTCGTTCAGCGGTGGATCGTCGCCGCGTTGCGCAAGCGCAAGTTCTTCTCGCTGGAGGAAGTCAACCAGGCGGTCACCGAGTTACTCATCCGACTGAACCAGCGGCGATTCCGCAAACTCGAGGGTACCCGCGCCACCCGGTTCGCACAACTGGACCGGCCGGCGCTGAAGCCATTGCCGGCCGCACGCTACGAGTTTGGTCAGTGGAAAACGGCCCGCGTCAACCTCGACTATCACATCGAAATCGAGCGGCATTTCTACAGCGTGCCGTACGCGTTGGTGCACCAGGAGGTGGAAGTTCGCCTGACGGCGGAGACCGTGGAGATCCTCCATCGCGGAGTGCGCGTGGCCTCTCATGTCCGCTCGTATGAAGCGGCGCGGGCGACGACGGTAGTCGAGCACATGTCCAAGGCACATCAGAAGCACGTCGGTCAGACGCCTTCGCGGCTCATCGAAGAGGCACAACAGACCGGACCGTACACCGGCCAACTGGTGGAAGCGATCCTCGGCGCCAAGCGGCATCCGGAGATGGGATATCGCTCGTGTCTGGGAATCCTGCGGCTGATCAAGACCTATCCCGCCGAGCGCATGGAAGCAGCGGCTCAGCGCGCTCTGCGGGCTCGCGCCTACAACTTCCGGAGTATGGAATCGATTCTCAAGAATCAGCTCGACCGTCTGCCGTTGCCTGGCAATCGGACCGCGCCACCGGCCATCGAGCACGACAACATTCGCGGCGCCGATTACTTCGATTCCCCGGAGGGCGATCCTCCGGTAGACCTGTAACGAAAAAAGGAGATGACTATGCTCAACCAACAAACTGTGGAGAAGCTGTATACGATGCGCATGCGCGGCATGGCCGATGCATTCGTCCAACAACAGGAAGATCCACAAACCAGCCAGCTCAGTTTTGAAGAGCGATTCGCGCTGCTGGTGGATCGGCAGTGGAACTGGCGTCAGAATCGGGCGCTGGAGAGGAGGCTGAAAGACGCTCGTCTGCACGGCGCCGCGTGCGTGGAAGACATCGATTTCCGCGCGGCGCGGGGTCTGGATAAGGCGCTGATTCGATCGCTGATTCAAGACTCGGACTGGGTACGCCGGCATCAGCACATTTTCCTGGTGGGTCCGACTGGGATTGGGAAAACGTATCTGGCGCGAGCCTTCGGGCAGAAGGTTTGTCGAGATGGCTTGACGGCCTACTTCGTCACCGCCGCACAGTTATTTCGGGAACTGGAACTGGCGCGGGCCGACGGCAGCTACGGGAAGAAACTGCGTGAGATGGCGCAAGTGGATGCGCTGATCGTCGATGACTGGGCGATGGCGCCGTTGGCCGATGCGGAGCGGCGGGCGTTCCTGGAGATCTGCGATGAGCGATACCAGAGCAAAGCGACGCTGCTGACCAGCCAGTTGCC
>JAYTVY010000709.1:0-3868 GCA_043743755.1 Bryobacterales bacterium
GTCGGCGCGTTCGATAGAAACGGTGGTCAGATTGTTTAGCCACCAGCCGCGCCAGTAATCGTTGCCGAGCTTAGTCGCGATATTTAGAGCACGCTCATACTGTGCGGCTGCCCCGGGCAGATCGCGCCGATCATAGAGGATGTTGCCAATACTGCCGAGCCAGATCTGCTGGTCCTGGGCATTTCCCAGCTCGACGAACCGGCGCTCGGCATTTTCAAAATTGCGGGATGCGTTCTCCAGGTCTCCTAGCCGGTAATAGCACCAGCCGATGTTCCCTGTTGCGCGCGCGATGGATGCAGGTGCATTGGCTTGCTGGGACAAATGCCTGACATGCTCAAACCAGTAAATCGCATCCTCGAAGCGGAATGCATTCAGGAACAAATAACCCAGGTTGCCCGTCGCGGCAATTTCGAGATTATCATCCCGCAGTTCTTGCGCCGTCATGAGTGCATCTCTCAGACACGCTTCCGCCGCTGAGAAATCGCGAATGTGCGCCAGCAACGGTCCCAGGCGCACCTCCGCCTCGGCTCGCAGATGACGGTCGTTCACGGAACTGGCGATCCCCATGGCCGTTTCGAGTAACCGGCGCGCTTCCGGGTAGTCGTCCTTCAGGAATCGGGCCTGCCCGCGATGCATCGATAGCCGGGCTCGAAATGCGGGTGTGTCGATGGTGAGTGGCGCATCCAGCAGCGGCATGGCGTCCTGAGTGTTGCCTCCCGCGAGCAGCAGCTCGGCCTTGAACAGCCGGATCTTTTGAAGCTGCTCCGGGGAACGCCGCGCCGTGGCACTGGTCAGCGCCGAATCGGTGAGCGCCAGCGCTTCCCGAAGCCTGCCTTGCTTCAGAAGCACATTGGCCTGGTCTATGGTCCGCTCAACTGAGCTGCTCGACGAGACGCTGCAAGCGCAAAGAACCAGCGGCACTGCCACCCAGAAACGCATTATGGCCAGGGCGATCCATTGCCCCCCACGCTGCCAAACTGCATGCCGCCCTCAACCGGACACCCCAGCTCGATCCGCAGCATGGTCAACCGGCGCACGTTGCCCGAAACGAACATCTCCGCCAGGTGTACCGTCCCGAAATGATCCACCTTGATGGCGTTCTGGGTCACGCTGGTTTTATCTCGATAGCTGCAGCCGCGCACCAGCGTCACGCCGCACATCCCCCCCTTCGATTGAGGAAGCGTCTTGCCGTCCGATTCCGCCATCAATAGCGGGTCGAGGCTCTTGCGGTCTGAAGTGTACGCTTTCTGAAGTCCGGTGAAGGTGTCCAGTCTCGAGAACAGATCCGTGGCCAGGTCCACATCCGCCGATACGCCTGCGATCCGCAGATTCTCGATTGAGCTGCCCAGCGGAATAATAGATGGCTCGCCGCCGTTTGCCGGATGCTTCGAGGTAATGCGCGCCACTATCCGGTCTGCGGTCACCACGCCCATGACGTTCAGGTTCTCGATCGTGGTGGTCGCCAGCGTTTGCCAGGCTTTGTCCGCATCGCTGTAAGCGCCGATCACCACGCTGTGCGCCGAGCTGAACGACAGCAGCTCGCGGTATTTGAAACCATCTACCCGGGCCGACCCGTAGCCGCCATCCATCGACAGGGCCACCGAAGCCTGGATATCAATTACTTCCTTGAAGGGCAGCTGAATGGCGCCAGACGCGGCTACTGCCTCGCCGTGGTACAGGAATCGTTTCTCCATGGTCTCGAACTCCTTATGTTGTGAGATCTACTTGCGTCGCAGCTCGAACGAATACCGGTCCACTTCAACGTTCGCGGAACCGCCCGAATTTCCCTGGCCGCGAACCACCATCGTGTACTTGCCAGGCTCCATCTTTTCGTCGGGCGCCAAAATGTTCAGCGACTCCCCCGGCGCGGGCGCCGTGATCGGAATTTCCGCCACTCGACCGCCGGATGCATTCAGAAGCTCGACACTGTACTTTTCGAACACGGTCCCGGGCGCCAGATCGAACACCAGCAATAACGGCTCACTGCCGCTCCGCTCTACCGGCGCGGCCTTGCCTCGGGCTTGGCCCGTCAGGGTCGCCACTCGAACCTGGCGGGGCGCCGTTGCGGAGGCTATCTCCCGGTTCAAGCGAGGAATGGATATCAGCGACTGGTACCCCACCACCCCCAGCAGCAACATGGCGAACGCCGGCGCCCACGCCGGCTGGAACCAGCCGCGCCAGCTGCGATTCGGGACTTCCGTCCGCTTCCCGGCCTCCTCGCGTGCCAGCGCCCGGGCATTCGCCGCGAACACCGTGGCGGCACGCACGTCGAGCGCGCAGTTCTCGCATTCGAAATAATGTTCCTCGAACAACTCCCTTTCTTCGGGCTTCATCTCGCCCAGCACGTAGCGCTCAACGGCTCCAGTTTGTACGGCTCCCTCATGATCCATTCAGTCCCCCTGACTATGTGGTGAAGTTCGCCGGCATATCGTTTCAAGCCCCAGCGCGGCGCACCGAGCCGTCCCGCTCTTCCAGGATCTCCCGGACCCGCCCCTTGGCCCGGTGGACTAGTACTCGCAAGTAGTTGCGATCCACGCCGAAGTCGCGGCAAATCTCATCCCGGTCGCGTTCTTGCCAGAATATCTGCTTCAGCAGATCGCGATCCTTCTTGGGAAGCTTTTTCAGCAGACTCGCTACTTGCTCCCGATTCTGTTGGTTGACGAAATGCTGTTCCGGGTTCTCGCGGTGGTCTTGCGGCTCCGGCGTGTCGTCCTCTATCGGCGTATGGCGTCCTTCACTGCGGAACAGCTCCAGCGTTACGTTATTGCAGATCGAATTAACGAAGGCGCCCAGCCGTTCGGGCTGCTGGAGTTTTCCCTGCCGCAGGGCCGCAAATACGCGCAGGAAAGTCTCCTGGCGGGCATCCTCCACCAGCGTGCGGGAACGCACCCGTCCGGACAGTTTGATCCGTAAAAGATCGCCGAAATATGACGTGAAGTGGCGCTGCGTCGCCGCATCCCCATCGCGCAGACGCGCCACGTACTCCCCATCAAATATAAAGCGATCCATGCGTTACGCTCTTGTGTTCTCCATGGTAGTACAGGCCGACGTTATGATGAGGTATCGCCCTCATGACCAAGACCTCGCTCGATAAGAGCAAAATCAAAGTTCTACTGCTCGAAGGCCTTCATCCCGGCGCCATGGAAGCGTTCCGGGCGGATGGCTACACAGATATCGAAACCCATAAGAAGTCGCTCCCGGAAGCCGATCTGCTCGCCTCCGCCGCGGACGCCTACTTCATTGGCATTCGCTCCGCCACGCAGTTAACCGCCCGCGTCTTCGAGCACGCCTCCCGGTTGACTGCCGTAGGCTGCTTCTGCATCGGGACCAACCAGGTGGATCTCGGCGCGGCCCAGGAGCGCGGGATTCCGGTGTTCAACGCGCCCTTCTCCAACACACGCAGCGTGGCGGAACTGGTATTGGCGGAAGTCGTCATCCTGCTCCGTGGAATCCCCTTCCGCAACGCCATGGCGCATCGGGGCGGCTGGGTGAAGACGGCTACCGGATCGCATGAGGCGCGCGCCAAATGCCTCGGAATCGTCGGCTATGGGCACATCGGAACCCAGGCCGGACTGCTGGCCGAATCGCTGGGCATGCAGGTGGTCTTTCACGATATCGAGACGAAACTCGCGCTGGGCAATGCCCGCCCAATGCCGTCGCTGGACGCTCTCCTGGAAATAGCGGACGTGGTCACTTTGCATGTGCCCGAGACGCCGCAGACCCACGGCATGATCGGCGCCGCGCAACTTGCGCGCATGAAGCCCGGAGCCCGGTTGATCAACGCGTCGCGCGGCACGGTGGTGGACATCCAGGCGCTGGCCGAGGCTCTGCGGTCAAAACATCTGGCGGGAGCGGCGATCGATGTCTT